>JBDKTA010000025.1 GCA_039680605.1 Planctomycetaceae bacterium
AGCGGGGCGCATGGACAGTCTGTTTTTCAGATTAACGCCGACGGCGACGTTAGATGGTCTTGTTTTGAGCCATTTGCTTCTCTGCGTACTCTGCGATCTCTGCGGTTCATGCAGTTTTCGGGCTAGCGCATCCTCAGACGGCGTACTCCGCCGAGAGCTCGCGGGCCATGGCGACCCAGTCCCACATGCGCTTCACGTCGCCGCGGACGGTGTGCAGGTCCTTCATCACGACTTCGGGAATGCAGCCGTTGGCGTAGCAGCAGTCGAGCACCTTCTTGAGGTTGGCCCGCAGGATGCTCACGTCCCAGTTCGTCATCCCCATGTCGGCGGGGTTGGGCTTGTACGAGAAGATCGCGCGGCCGCCGAGTGCGGCGGCGCCGCGGAAGGCGTCGGCGCGGGGGCTCATGCTCAGACGCCGCAGGTCCGGAACGTGCTTGAAGATCACGTCCACCTTGTGATGCAGCGGCTCACAGCAGCCGTAGCACTTGAGCGTGAAGAGGTTCAGGAACGGCGCCTCGTACTGCAGGGCGAACTCCTCGTGCATCGCCGGCGAGACTTCCGAGAAGATCTGGGCGGCCGCATGGCCCCACTGATCCTTCATGCGCACGGTGCCGTTGAAGTCCTTCAGCGGCAGTTCGTCCGTCCAGCCTTCGCCGCCGGAGCCGACGAAGCGTGCGTCGTTGTTAAGCGTCATGACGCCCAGGGCCTCGCACTGCTTGAGGCGGTTGATCTCCCAGTCAGCGAAGCGCTTGAGCCAGGCATGCACCCACTGGGGCCGGTCAATCATGTCCAGCATGAGCTGCTCGATGCCGCGCACGGTGATGAACAAATCCAGCGGCGCGAACCAGTGTACCCACACGCCGTTCTTGTAGACTTCCAGGATGCCGTCGTAGAGCTCGGACAATTGCTCGAAGCGGCGGTTGGTCGTCTCCCAATCGACGGTCACGACCGGGTCGGGAATCATCGACGGGTCGGCGTCGTCGTGCAAAGCCTCGTGGAACTGCCGCGAACCGAACTGGTGGTCCGGCCGCGTGGACTTCTCGCTCAGGCCCATCGGCGTGCAGTCGATCTTGATGTCGCACTCGATCTTCGGCCGCCAGACGTGGTCGTCGCGCTGATGTTCCCAGTGATAGATCTGCCCGCGCAGGCCGGCCTCCTGCCCGCGGGCGAAATCGTCGGTGCATAGCAGCTCATAGCGGTTGCCGGTCTCGTGGCCGGTTCCGTCGTACAGCAACATCGGCGGGCGCGTCTTCTGCATCGCGTTGTGGCGCTTCCACAGATCGATGGTCTGCTGCTGGATCGGGTCGGCGGCGATCGCGGCCACCTGTGCGGCCAGGTCGCGAACGATCTTGCGGTCTTTGTCGGACATTGCCATGGCAGGCCTCCAAAGACAGGAACTTACCACAGAGGCACAGAGGGCGCGGAGTAAAAAACCACAAACGGAAGAATGGAATGATGGAATCTTGGAATGTTGAGTATGGAACGCCGGGGCAGGTGCCCGGTGCCATGGCGGCCGTTGTCCAGCCGCCATGTCCCCGCCTGCAAGCGAGGCAGCGCAGGGCAGGAAAGCTTCTTTTCGTAGGCCTGTGGTGCAGTTGGATGGTTTGACAATAGAGATGACCACAGGTCCAACCATCATCGGAGCAATCATCATGACGGCGGCATCGATATCCGCGGGCCAAATGGCCCTTGTCAAGACGGACCGGTTCTCGCTGCAGTTTTCGGCCGACGGCAGGCCGGCATCGCTCAAGACTGCCGATGGCAAAGAACTGCTGAACGTGGCCGACCCGGGTGCGGGGTTTGCCGCGTGCGGGGCCGGGGGGATGGTCATCCCGCTCAACCGCGTGCGCGTCGAGGGGCAGACGCTCATTGCTTCCAGCGACAACGCCACCCAGCAGGTCCATCTTGCCGTCAAGAGCGGCACGGGGCACATCGGGCTGCAGATCGTGCGGCTGATCGGGTTTGCCACCACCGGCGACCTGGCGCTGACGCTGGAGATGAAGTTCGTCGACGATTCCGTGCGGGCGCTGCCGTACGATCCGCTGACGCGCGTGACGAGCGAAGGCAAGACGCTCAAGGTCTCATGGCCGCACCTGTGGCAGCGGACCATCGGCGACGCGCCCGGGGGATTCTCGATCTACCTCTGCACCAGCGACGCCGGCGAGGACGACACGCTCCTGCACATCTGGGCCGACCAACCGCTGCCGCACCCGGCCGTTGAAGGCGCGTGGACCTACGATCGCGCCAAGCAATGGCTGGCCGCATGGCAGAAGCGGTTCGGCGACCGCACGCCCTGGCCGCAGTTCGCGGTCTTCTACCTCGAGCCGACCAAGCCCCAGGACCTCTACGACGGCGCCAAGTACGCCAAGGCCGCCGGCGTCAGCGCGGTCTACCTCATGCCCTGGAGCTGGCGGGGCGAGTACTGGCCCGACCACAAAACCACCGCCGGCATCAATACCGACATCTTCCCCGCCGGCGAGGCCGACCTGGAGGAATACTCCAACCACCTCGCCGCGATGGGCCTGGGCCTCGAGCTGCACTACGTCAGCGGCGGGATCGGCTTTCACAATCCCAGGTACGTCGGCACAAAGCCCGACCGGCGCCTGGCAAGCTGGGGAGGCGGCAAGCTGGCCGCGGCGGTCTCGGCAAGAGATCGCACGCTGAAGTTCCGCCCGGCCGCCGGCGTCGAGGCGCCCTTCGTGCTGTCCGACAAGGTCAACTGGGGCGCCTTCGACTACCGCCCCCCCGCCCTGCCGCACTGGATGGGGTGCAACATCGTGCGCATCGAGGACGAACTGGTGCAGGTCGGCTCGTTCGAGGATACGGATAAAGAAGTCTGGACGCTCAAAGACTGCCGCCGCGGGTTCGGCAGCACCACTGCCGCTGCCCACGGCGCCGGGGCGGATTCGGCCGGCCTGGTCGTCGCGTACGGGCAGAACCTCGTGCCCGAGAACAACTCGACGCTGCTGAGCGAGATCGCCGCGGACTACGCCGGCCTGCTCAATCGCTGCCGCATCACGCAGGCGATTCTCGACGGCATCGAGATCCACAACTTCTTCGGCGCCGGGCATGACGAGAAGTTCGCAGCCGAGGTCTACTCGCGGCTCGATCACCCCACCGTCTGCCACACCAGCAGCGGCCGCGCGCCGCGGGCGTGGCTGGAATACCGCTTCAATTCCACGCGGAAGCTGCAAGGCCCCTCGCGCGGCGGGCACGCGGACATCATCCTCGACCAGCCCTCGCGCCCGGCCAGCAGCATCCTCGACGCTCACCATCAGCTCAGCGCCGCAGCCGCACGCGGAACGCACGCCTTTGGCATCCGCTCCAGCGACCGCGGGCCGACGGTGGAAGCCCTCAAGACTCACGGCCGCACCGACGCGATTATTCAAGCAGTTAACGACTGGCGAGCTGTCAGCTATCTGCTCACCGACGTGCAGCGCGAGAAGTTCACAGCCGCCCCATCGACATCGAATCATTTCGACCCCGGCTGGGCGCAGGGCGATCAGGTTTACGTGCCGCGCAGAACCGCCGGCGGGTGGAAGATCGTCCCGCTGAAAGTACTCACGCGCAAGAGCGGCGACGTGAAATGGTTCCACGGCCAGGAGCACGGCGCCGTCGGTCCGCGGCAGTACATAAAGCCTGGCGAAAAGCTTTCGCTGGAGAATCCGTTCAAGGCTCAGGCGGCCCAGTTCGTCATCCGCGTGCTGTACGCGCACGATTACGACAGCGACAAGAACCTCTCGCTGCAGCCGACGATTACGGAGATCACCAATCCCTCCGACACGCTGATTCGCTCCAAAGGCGCGGGCCTGGAACTGACCCTGGACAACCAGCGGGCGGTCGACCGCTGGGAGGTCAGCCAGTTGCCCGCGTTCCATCGGCCGGTGGACATGCTGCACCGCCGCGCGATCGGCATGTATGTCACCGGCGACGCCGGCGGGGCGACGCTGCTCCTGCACGCCCTGCCCACCGGCGGGCACGGGCGCGACTGGGTCGTCAAGCTCGACTTCAAAGGCCGCCGCTACGTCGAGAGCCCCAGCGGCGAGGCCGCCTGGGCCAACGCCGATTGGGGTTGGCGGTACGCCTGCGCCAAGACGTTCGACTACGGCCGGGCACACGACTTCCTGTTGGGCTACGGCCACGTGCCGCCGCTGACCAAAGCCTCGGCGCTCGTTGAGGGAATTAAGGCCCTGGCCGAGATTCCCGCGATGCTGGAGAACCCCGTCATCCACACCGGCGCGGGCACGCTGACCATCAAGGGCCGCATCGCCAGCGGGCAGTATCTCGAATATACCGGCGCAGCGACGGCCGCCCTCTTCGACGCCAACTGGAACAAACTGGCCGAGCTGCCCGTCGAGGCCAGGCAATACGTGATGCCCTCCGGCGTCTCGGACGTCTGGGTCGCCTCTGCCGCAAAGACTCCCCAGCCCTGGCTGGAGGTGCAGTTCATGGCCGAGGGCGCAGCCATCCTCGTACCGGACAAGAGCAAGCTCTCGTCGCCTCGCGTCGTCAGACGCTGAAAGAACCGTATGCGAAGTGATCGGAATGTTTTTTCTGTCAACGCCGCGGGCGGCGTGGTGAAATCTTGCGCGGTCCGGTTCGGGGTCGGTGAACTGACCGGGCCGGAACACTCTTTCGGAGCAGCATCATGACAACTTCGAACTGTCCCCTGCTGGGGGTTGCCCCCATCGGGAAGTTCGTCTTCTCGCATGAAGACGCCATGGCGTACAAGGCCCGCATCGAGGCGCTGCTGACCCGGCTGGGCGTCAACTACGTCAACCTCGACGCGGCGCTGCCTGATGGAATGGTGCGCGACCAGCGGCACGTGGACGCGGCCGTCAATGAGCTGCGCGGCAAGAACATCGACGCGCTGTTCCTGCCCCACTGCAATTTCGGCACCGAGGGCGCCGCGGGCATGATCGCCCGCAAGCTGAATGTGCCCACGCTGCTGTGGGGTCCGCGCGACGAGGCGCCGCTGGCCGACGGCTCGCGCCTGCGCGATACGCTCTGCGGGCTTTTCGCCTCCAGCAAGGTCCTGCGAAAGCTCGGCGTCACGTTCACGTACATCGAGAACTGCCGCATGGAAGAGCCCGCCCTGGCGGAGGGCATCGTGCAGTTCATGGCCGCGGCGAACGTCGTCAAAGGCTGGCGGCGGATGCGCATCGGCATGGTCGGCAAGCGCATCGACTTCTTCTACACCTGCATCGTCAACGAGAGCGAACTGCTCGAGCGATTCGGCATCGAGATCGTGCCCATCGACCTGATCGACATCATCGCCGCCACCCGCACGCGTGCCGCGGGCGCCCGCAAGAGCTATCTCGACGAGATCGAACAGCTCAAGACGCAGCACCGCCTGGAACTGGAGGGCTTCGACGGCCCCGACGCGTTCATCAACGTGCTGGCCCTGCGCGACGAAATGCTGCACCGCGCAACCGACCTGGGCCTTACGGCATTCGCCATCGAGAGCTTCATGTCGATCTGCAACGAACTGGGCTCGATGATCGAGTTCGTCCACGGCGAATTGGCCCAGAGCGGGATCCCCTGCTCGACCGAGACCGACATCCACGGCGCGATCAGTTGCCAGTTGCTCCAGCACGCCGCAATGGGCGCCGAGCCGACGTTCCTGGCGGACCTGACGATCCGCCACCCCTCCCGCGACGACGCGGTGCTGCTGTGGCACTGCGGATTCCCGCTGAGCCTGGCGCACCCGCAAAGCCGCCGCAGCGTCGGCCCGCACTGGATCCTGCCGGGCATCGAGCCGGGCTCGTGCCACTGGCGCATGAAGGACGGCCCGCTGACCGTGTGCCGCTTCGACGGCGACACCGGCAGCTACCGCCTCTGCAGCGGCCAGGGCGAAACCTGCCAAGGCCCCGACACGCAGAACGTCTACGCGTGGATGAAGGTTGCCGATTGGCCCAAGTGGGAACGCACCTTCATCATGGGCCCGTACATCCACCACGTGGCGGCCGCCTACGGCCATCACGCCGCGGTGCTCAAAGAAGCCTCGCGATATATGAACGGGGTTGAATGGGAATCGCCCGAAGAATAGTTCACCGCAGAGTTCGCAGAGACCGCAGAGGAAGGGAAAAGGATGGATGGATGGATGGATGGGATAGATACCCGCGGTTGGTGCCGTTCATCCAGTCATCCAATCATCCTTCTTCCCTCTCTGCGGTCTCTGCGTCCTCTGCGGTGAATAAAACACAGGAAAAGACAACATGAACGCGACGATCAAGCTCACCGGCAACGCGACCAAGACCGCCAGCCAGATGTTGCTGGCTCACAACATCGAGGCGTGCATCGACACGATTCCCGGCCTGCTGAGCGACCGGCTGGACAATCCCAAGTTTGTCGGCCCGGCGCACCCGGTGACGGGGCTGGCGCCGCAGTGGGAAGGCGGCAGTTGCATGGCCGCCCTCAAGCACAAGCTCGTCAGCGGCGCGGGGATGATGGGAAGCTGGGCGCACTACCTCACCGGCGGGGCCTGCCTGACGCAGAACAAGCGCCAGGTGCGAGCCGGCGAGACGCTCGTCGTCGAGCTCTGGGCCCGCTGCATGGGCGAGCCAGTTACGATCTATACCAACCTCATGCCCATGCCCGCCGCCCGCAAGGTGTACGCTTCTGCCGAGATCGTCATCGACTGCCCGCAGTTCATGCGCTACACGGCGGAACTGACCGTGCCGGTCGACGACAACGACGCGTGCCTGGCCGTGGGGCTCAAGACCGAGGGGCATGTGTGGATCGACCAGATCCACCTGCGCCCTAAGGGGCAGGACCTGCTGAGCAAACCGGTGCTGGACATGATGGCCTCGATGCAGATCCCCGCCCTTCGGTTCCCCGGCGGGATCGTCTCGACCAACTACAACTGGCGGCACGGCACCGGCCCGGCGCACCTGCGGCCGACGGTTCAGGACGCGGCTTTTACGCGCGACTGGTTCATCTATTACGACTTCGGCACTGACGAATATCTGCAGCTTTGCCACGACCAGGGCATCACCCCCACGCTGACGGTGAACCTCGGAACGGGCAACGCCGACGAGGCCGGCGCGTGGGCGAAGTATGTCGCCGACTGGTACGCCGCCCGCGGGATCACGCCGCCGATGATCTACTGGCACATCGGCAACCATCCCTATGTCCAGACCATGGCGTACATGACGAGCAAGATGTACGCCCAGACGGTGCGGACATACGTGCCGGCGATCAAGGCCGCTTATCCCAACTCGCGCATCGTCGGCGTCGGGCCGGGCCTCTCGCATGACCCCAAGGAAGCCGCACCCGAGTGGACCGCCGCCGTGCTCGACGAAGTCGGGCCCATGCTCGACGTCATCCAGTGCCAGACCTACGCCGGACAAGGCCTCCAGCCCGAAGGCGTCAGCACGGACACGTGGGCGGCCGGCACCGTCGAGCCGCGCGAGCAGATGACGCGCGTCGTCGACAGCGTGGTGAACTTCGAGGCCGCGCTGGCCAACTACATCGCCGCCTGCCGGAATCGCGGGCTGAAGACCAACGTCGGCATCGCCGAGTGGAACTACTGGTGCCAGGCCAGCCACCGCGACGGGCATAACTTCGACGAACCGTATTATGTCGTCCACGCGATGTTCGTGGCGGGGATGCTGCACAACTTCGTGCGTCTCTCGCCGGACCTGGAAGTGGCGCACTTCTACAACCTGATCAACACGATGGGCATCATCGTCCACCGCGGCGCCGACGCGACAGAATACTGCCTCGGCGACGTCTTCCGCCTCTACCGCCCCGCCTTGCCCGGGTCCGTCCTGCCGCTGGAGATCGACTCGCCCGCCCTGGGCAACGCCCAGGCCGTCGACGCGGTGGCGCTGCAGAATGCCTCGGGCACATACCTCTTCGCCGTCAATCGCGATGACCGGCAAAGTGCGGAACTCGATCTTGGCGACATCCGCCCCAACGCCCCCGCCGACGCGGCCATGATGTGCGGAGACCTGCCCAGCGGCACTCTTGCGACAGTCCAGCCCCCGGCCCTCAAGGGCGGCACGATCACCCTGCCGCCGCTGTCACTGGTGCGGCTGCGGTGGTAGCCGCCAGCGGGCCGGTAGCTATTGAAGCCTCCGCGGAAGCTTCTGCTCCCGTCACCGCAGTATTGCGCCTTGGCGGGTCGATTGTCTTGACAGCCGATGTGGGGTTACCTATACTTCCTGGTCTGTGAATCGCCAGGCGGCCGGCGTCAGCACTGCCGACCGCCGCCTTTGTTCCAACCATACAAGGGAAACCCACGGTGGCAGAAAAGGCTCGCGTCAACAAAGACAAGAAGGCGGCAAAGTCCTCCAAAGCAGCCAAACCGGTCAAGAAGACCAAGCCTGCGGCGTTCGCGCCCGAGGCATCCAAGCCGGCGGCGTCTCCCAAGGTCAAGTGCCAGTTGAGCAAGGGCGAGTTGGCGGAGGTTCGCCAACTGTTACTCCAGAAGCGACAGTCACTTCTGGGCGATCTGAGCGGGATGGAAGCCACGGCCATGCGGTCTCGTCAAGGTCACGGCGAGCTTTCCCACATGCCCACGCACCTGGCCGATTTGGGCAGCGACAACTACGAGCAGGAGTTCACCCTCGGTCTGCTCGAAAGTGAGCGGGCGCTGCTGGTTGAGATTGACCAGGCCCTGGAACGCATCGACCGCGGAACCTACGGTATCTGCCTGGGTACCGGCGAAGCCATCGGCAAGAGCCGCCTCATGGCCAGACCTTGGGCCAAGTACACCATCGAATACGCCCGCCTGATCGAAAAAGGCCTGGCCAAGCCCGTCGAAGAAATGGCCGCACAGGCCGACGGCGAAGACGAGAACGTCAAGGCTCGTCCCGCCGATGAAGAAGACGTCGACGAGGATGAAGACGAAGAAGATGAAGCCGCTGACGACGAAGACGACGAGAAGGAACGCGACGACGCCCTTGACGACGAGTAGGTGACGGTGAGCCCCGCCAAACAGCGCCCGCCGACCGCGGCCGATCCGCAGCATCGCGCCGATACTGAGCCGGCTGTGAAAAGCCCCTTGGCGGTGATTCTGTTTCTGCTGGTGGCCGCCGCCGGCTTAGCCAGCGATCTGGGGTCCAAACACTACGTCTTCCAGCAACTGCTGGACGATCCTGACCTGGCTGTCAAAGCCGACCGGATCTACGCCCGCCTGCAGGAAGACCACCCCGGCCGTCCCGCTGAACAACTCTCCAAAGAGGTCCTCGATATTCTCTCGCCCCGCACGCAAACCGTCGCCGGAACGCGACTGACGATCTCCACCAATCCCGGCGTGGTGTTCGGTCTGCCCATGCCACGGCTGGTAGTGGCTGCGGTGACGATCCTGACCTCCGGGTTGATTTTCTACTTCTTCGCCGCTTCGGACCGCAAGGCCTGGTGGACGCACGTGGCGATGGCCCTGCTGCTGGGCGGGGCGCTGGGCAATCTGTATGACCGCCTGTTCAGTTGCGTGGCGATCCCCGACGCCTCCATGCCGCCCATACGCTACCACGTGCGGGACTTCGTCGACTGGGGGCAACTGGGCTACCCCTACGTCTTCAACATCGCCGACGCCCTGCTGGTGGCCGGCGTGGCCATGCTGATCCTGCACTGGTTCGCCTCCGCCCGAAGGGAATCCAAGAAACAAAAGAAGTAGTGGATGGATGGATGGATGGATGGATGGAGCGGTTTTCCGTCCTCGTCGTCGTCCTCGTCCTCCTCGTCGTCGGTTTTTTCTTTCTAGTGCCCCGCGCGGTATGCTCGTACTAATGTCATGAAAGTCTTTCTAGCCGGCATCATCCAGGGTTCGCTCGTCGAGGCCGACATCCACTGCCAGGATTGGCGCGTACCCATCAAAGCGGCGCTGGACCGCTGCCTTGCGGGGGCGGAAGTCTATTGCCACTACACGCAGCACCCCCAGAGCATCCGCTACGAGCTGCCCGAAATCCGCCGCACGCTGGCCGAGGGTATCGCCCTGGCGGCCGCGTGCGATCTGCTTGTCGCCTATCTGCCCAGTGCCTCGATGGGCACGGCCATCGAGATGCACGCCGCCGCCGCCAGCGGGGCTGTCGTGCTGACCATCACGCCCCTGGTGGCCAACTGGGTCGTGCGGGCCTACAGCGACCGCATCTTCCCCGACGTGGCGGCCTTTGAAAGCTTCCTGGCTTCGCCCGAGATGACCGCGCTGCTTGAAAGGCGAAAATGATGCCCGCCAGTATTCTCGACATGTCGCGAGACGAACTGCGCCAGGCGGTCACCCACGCTGGGTTTCCCGTCTATCGCGCCGACCAACTGGCCGACTGGGTCTTCGTCAAAGGCATCACCGACCCGGCCGCCATGACCAACCTGCCCAAGGCAAGACAGTCAGCCCCCCCCTCCCCCGACGCCGCCGCAACGTGCGCCCTGGGAGTGGAGATCCTCAGCTCCCGCCTCGTCGCCTCCGACCAGGACGCCGACGGAACGACCAAGCTCTTGATCGAGTTCGCCGACGGCCAGCGGGCAGAGACCGTGCTGATACCCGAACCCTCGCGCGCCACCGCCTGCCTGTCCACCCAGATCGGCTGCGCCATGGGCTGCCGCTTCTGCGCCAGCGGCGCCGGCGGGTTCGTGCGGAACATGACCGCCGCCGAAATCCTCCAGCAAGTGCTCCACCTGCGCCACGCCCTGGCTAATCCGGGTGCCATGGCGGCGCCGCGCATCACCAACGTCGTCTTCATGGGCATGGGCGAACCGCTGGCGAACTATGCCGCCACCATCGCCGCCGTCGGCTCGCTGATCGACCCTGACCGCTTCGCCCTCTCGGCCCGGTCCATCACGATCTCGACCATCGGACCGGCCCGGGCCATCCGCCGCCTGGCCAATGAGAACCTCCCCATTACGCTGGCCATCTCCCTCCACGCGCCGACCGATGAGCTGCGCCGCTCGATCATGCCCGCCGTCCGGGACAGCATCGACGAACTGATGTCGGCCGCGGAATACTTCTTCCAGTCGCGCAAGCGCGAGGTGACGCTCGAGTACGTGTTGATCGATTCGGTCAACGACACCATGCTCTGCGCCGATGCGCTGGCAAATCTCGCCCGGCGCGTGCGGTGCAACGTGAACCTGATCGCTCTTAATCCCACCGACGATTGCCCGTATAATAGGCCCACCAGCGGCGCGGTCCGCAACTTCGCCGCCCGCCTGAAAAACCGCGGCGTCAACGTACACGTGCGCCAGTCGCGCGGGGGCGGACAGTCCGCCGCGTGCGGACAATTGCGCCTGCGAAAGGAACCGCAGGAATAGGACACGGACGGGGGACGGGACAGGGACAGGGACGGGGAGTGCGGGATTGAGAGGATTAAGAGGATTAAGAGGATTAAAAAACGAGAGATGCACGGAGAACGGATTTTCGTCCTCGTCGTCGTCCTCGTCCTCGTCGTCGGTTGTTTCTTCTCCGACCCAATGACAGGGAGTGCGGGATTACTGGATTTGGGGGATTAAGAGGATTAAAACTGAAGACTGGAGATACGGACCGAGACAGGGACAGTGCGATTACACGGATTCGAGTGATTGACAGGATTGAGAACTCTTCGGCTTTAGTTTTTTCTTAATCCTCTCAATCCCCTTAATCCCGCACTCCACGTCCCCGTCCCCGACCGGACGCAAAGCAGGAGCAGTGTTATCGCGACATCAGAACAAAGCAACCCGCGCGCCGTCAAAGGGAACTGGAAGTCCAGCGACCCGGACGTGCAGCTGATGCTGCGTTACCAGGCCGGCGAGGCCGCAGCTTTCGACGAACTCATCGCCCGAAACACGCAGCGCGTACACGCGATCGTTTCCCGTTTCATCCTCGACCCGATCATGGTCGAAGACCTCACGCAGGAAGTCTTCCTGCGCGTCTTCCGAGCGTCGAAACGCTACAAGCCCACCGCCCGCTTCAGCACGTTCCTGTACCGAATCGCCGCCAACTTATCCTTCAACGCCCTGCGGGCCAGAAAGAACTCCCCCACCGTCCCACTCGACGGCTACAGCACTTCGCAGGACGAAGACTACCAAAGGCAGATTCCCGATTACCGCCAGGAAGCCCCCGGACACGGTCTTTCCCAGCACGAAATGAACGACCTGCTCGCCCAGGCCGTCAACGACCTGCCCGAAAATCAACGCATCGCCATCATCCTTAATAAGTATGAAGGCAGCTCCTACCGCGATATCGCCTACGTGCTGAAATGCTCTCCCATGGCCGTCAAGAGCCTCCTCAGCCGAGCGCGAACTTCGCTGCGCGATTCGCTGAAGAAATACATGTCGCACTAGCGGCGCCGGTCCGTCCGGCGGCGATATCGCATTTGAAAATGCCGCAAAAGTGCCCCGTTTCTTCTTGCAAGAAAAATCTTCAAGAAAAAACGAAATCATTAGTCCGGTTCCAGAAGTGGCCGGTTGAAGTCATAGAGATAGGCAATCGGTCCATGCAACCGCACGGGACGGTTCGGATCGATCCGGGTTCTAACGCAGACGAGCAATGAACGAGAGACTGACACAATCACAGCGCGACGAACTTTCCGCCTGGCATGACGGAGAGATCGAAGGCCCCGCGGCGGCCGAAATCGAAGCCAAAGTGGCTGGCGATCCGGTCTGGGCGGCGGCCTATCGCGAGATCGCGGACCTGGAACAAACGCTGGATGCCTGGGCGGTTGAGCCGCCGGCGGCCGACCTTGAGCGGCGGATTATCGCCCGCATCCACCAGCAGCGCGCCCAATCGCGGCGTGTCGTGCTGAGGCTGGTCGGGGCAATGTCGGGCATGGCGGCGGCCGCAGCCATCGTGGTGGCCATCCTCCTGGTCAACAACGAGGGCAAGCAGACCCCAGGCCGCACCGACACGGTAGCCCAGAAGGCCGATCAGACCGTCAAGACCAACCTGGCATCGGTAGAGGGCAGCGACCGGATGATCGTCGAGAACCTGGACTTCTTCCAGAATTATGCTGTCGCGGCAAACTACGATACCCTTGAGGCGATTGACCGCATCGAAGACTCCGCGGGCGGGGGAATGTGATGATGACGACCTGGAGAAACTTTCTGGCGATAGCTGCCGCGGGGATTATCTTCCTGACCGCGCAGGCCGCCTCGGCCGACGACCCCAAACCCGCCGCAGGAAGCATCGCGCGGCAGTTGCTGCTCAAGCGGCGGCTGGAGAAGATCGCCGCCGGAACGCTGTCGGCGTCGCTCGAACACAATCGCCGCCAGTGGGAGCAGCTCTCGCCCGAGCAGCGCGACCAGATGCGCCGCACCGCCTTGGCCTTTGAGAGCGCCAACCCCGCCGAACAGAAACGCCTGCTGGAACGCTACGAACAGCTCAGCCGCATGACGCCCCAGAAGCAGCAGGCCTACCGCGAGCGGGCCAGGTGGCTCCAGGTCGTCGTGGCCAGCTTCACCGCCGAGCAGCGAGCCCAAATGCGGGACATGCCCGCCGACCAACGCGCCAAGATGCTCCTTGACCGCAAGGCCGAGTTGATCCGCGACGGAAAACTCAACGTCGAATCCGCCGCCACACAACCGGCCACCCAGCCGGCCGTGAAACAGGCGCCCTGATAGCCGCACGGTTCAAACAGGATCCTGTCGGCTCTTTCTTAGATTCCCTGTCCTCCTCTGGACCTCTGCGTCTCTGTGTCGCCGGCTGCAAAATCAGGGTGGCCTTGCCTTGCACGATGCGTTTGCGGCAGGTATAGTCCTTGCGGGAGAATACTACCATGACCATTCGACTGGCGTTGATCACGGCGACGGCACTGACAGCCTTGGGCGGATGCACCCAGCAGACGTACCACGTGTCGTATCTGCGGGCCGTTCAGGAATTGATGCTGGCGTATCCGAAGTTCGATTCCCACGCCCCGGATAATCTTTACGGTCCGGCCGACCGGCACCCCGCGTACGATTCATTCTATCCGACGCTGGACGTTCGCCATGAGATCGTCAAACACACCAGCGAGTCGCGCGTGGTCATCACCAACAGCGGGGACAACTACACCCGAAAGACGTATCTGACCGTCACGCGCCAGGATGACGACAGCGTCAAGGCCTGGACCTTCAGCGAGATCACCGGCAAGGGTATCATGATGCCCATGCGCGACCTGAACTGGGAAACCGCCCGACTTAACGATTATACCGCCCGGCTCAAGCTGATCGAGAGCACCAGTGCCGACGGGGGCTCCTCCAGCCCGCTGTCGCCACCGACCAACTCCAACACGCAACTGCTGGCGCCCCAGAAAAAATAAGCCCCAGCCGCCGTCGTGACAGAACCGAAAGACCCCGCCTCTGCGGGGTTTTTCATTTTCAGCGGCAGTGGAGTTGAGAAACCCCTTGATTCTGCTGGCGATAAGGCTAGAATCCGGAGGAATCGAAACGCAAGCGGGCGTAGCTCAATGGATAGAGCATCGGTCTACGGAACCGAAGGTTACAGGTTCGACCCCTGTCGCCCGTAGTGAAGGTAAATAAAGGCCCTCTCACCAGTTGTGAGAACCACCTGTTTGGGTGTGGGCGGCCGTAACTGAAGGCAAAAGTGGTAGTACTACCACTTGCTAACGGAGACGGCTGCCATGAGTACCCTGCCCCCCGATGCCCCTGTCCCTGATCCTGCGTGCGATGTTCAGGAAAACCGCTCGAAAAATACTCCATCCCTCTGCCGCCATAAAAAAACCAACCAAGGCTATGTCATCATCGACGGCCGATGGTTTTACCTGGGCGACTATGACCAGCCCAGGACGAAGCAGCGCTATCACCAACTCATCGCCGAGTGGCTGGCCTGCGGGCGCATGTTGCCCCAGGACAAGAACACCCTGACGATCATCGAACTGGCGGACCTGTTCTGGCAGTATGCCAAGACGTACTACGTCTCCCCCACCGGCAAGCCCACCACCGAGCTGGCGCACTTCAAGCAACTGCTCAAGATGATCAAGAAACTCTACGGATTCTCAAAAGCCGCCGACTTTGGCCCCCTGGCCCTCAAGGCACTCCGCCAGGAGATGATTGATAAAGGCTGGTGCCGCATCAACGTCAACCACCACGTTGGCCGCATCAAACGCATCTTCCGCTGGGCCACCGAAAACGAACTGGTGCCCGGCAACAGCTATCACTCGCTGCAGGCCGTCGTGGGCCTGAAACGCGGCCACTGCCAGGTCCGGGAGGGTCGCACCGTCAGGCCCGTGCCGATGCACATGGTCGAGGCTATCAGGCCCTTCGTCAGCCAACAGGTCTGGGCGATCATCCAGCTTCAACTGTTCACCGCCGCCCGCAGCGGCGAGATCGTCATCATGCGGCCCTGCGACATTGACCGCAGCGGAAAGATTTGGGTCTACAAACCCACCGACCACAAGACCGCCTATCGCGGCCACGAACGCAATATCTACATGGGCCCCAACGCGCAGAAGATCGTTACAAAGTACCTGCTGCGTCCTGGCGAGGCGTATTGCTTCTCGCCCATCGAGGCCGAAGCAGCCCGCAGAGAAAAGATGCACGAAGATCGCGATACGCCGCTGTCATGTGGCAACAAGCCCGGCAGCAACCGCAAAGACAAACCGAGCCGGCTGCGTCACGACCACTACGATCCGCAGAGCTACGGCAATGCCATCGCCCAGGCATGCGAACGTGCGTTCCCACTGCCCGAAAATCTCGGCCGCAAGAAGGGCGAAAGCAGGGACGCCTTTTTCAAAAGGTTGAAGAAGGACCCCGACCTGCGAGAGCAGGTCAAGCAGTGGCGCCGGGAGCATCGCTGGCACCCCCACCAGCTTCGCCACAATGCTGCGACGGAACTTCGAAAAGAGTTTGGTCTGGAGAGTGCCCGCATCATCCTGGGCCACCGCAGTTCCGCCGTCACCACCATCTACGCCGAAGAAGATAATCGCAGAGCCCTGGAAGTGATGGCCAAGTTTGGCTAACGCATCCACGCCGGCGGCAGAGGAGGCGTTGTCCTCCTTTGCCGCCGGTTTTGTGCGCGCTGAGAGCGCCCCTTAATCGTCCCCAAAGCGCCCGCTAAGCGCCCCCTATGCGCCCCCAAGGCCCTTGAACTTCTGTCATGCTAGAGGGTGTTGACGGCACCTGTACTGTGTGCTGCAGGAGTGGGCGATGACAATCGATATCCAGCAGGAAAAACTGATCACTCTCAGACAGGCGGTGGACGCGCTGCCTCCAATAGATGGCAAGCGCCCCCGCGTGAACACCATCTGGCGATGGTGCCGCATCGGCATACACGGCGTTCGCCTGGAATACATCAAGGTCGGCCGCAATATCGTCACGTCACTGGCGGCAATGAATCGCTTCTTTGTGGCGGTTGCGAAGGCTGAAGAGCCGCTGGTGGATTATCACCTTCGACCCAAGC
The DNA here is from genome assembly GCA_039680605.1 of Planctomycetaceae bacterium. NCBI lineage: Bacteria > Pseudomonadati > Planctomycetota > Planctomycetia > Planctomycetales > Planctomycetaceae > Planctomycetaceae bacterium. The sequence continues at coordinate 16,310 of JBDKTA010000025.1, forward strand.
CCAGGGTATTTATGGGGCCGGCGTCCAGGCTTCGAGCCATCCGCGCTGCTCAAAAACGGCTGGAGGAGGCCGGAATCTGATGCACCTTCACAACCCCCATGAGCACATCGGCAGCAATGTCCGCATCCGCTCCCACGGCTCCAGCCAGCACTTTGGCCGCGGGCGGCTGATCCGCATCGAGGGGCAGTTCGGGATCGTCCAGCCATTCCAGAGACACAGGAAGAAGGAGCGTGTGCCATTGACGGACCTACATACGTGGGCGGCGGGCAATGTGAATCACCCGCAGCCGCCACCGTCATCAGAACAACCACAGCAGCCGGAGAAGGCAGAGCCCGTGATTCAAACAGCAACACAGCAGGTCGAGCAGGCAATTCAGGGCGGCCCCTGGATTGTCGCCGACGTGGATAACATGCGGTTCTATGTGTCCCCATACCACGGCTTCAAGCCTGAACTAAATCGTGCCAGGTTGTTCGGCGCACAGCGATCCGCCAATCACTCGGCGTCTATGCTGCGAGCAAGTCGAGGCGCTGAACTGGGAGAAATCCAAGTGCTAACCCCCCCGCAGGCCCAGCAACTGCTTCAGGATCGTTATCAGGATCGGCCGGTTGATGTGGCCCAGGCGCCGGGGCCTTCGACGGCGTCTTCGCCGAGCCTGGCCAGATTCAGCAAAGCCAGCCCAGATGACATTCGCCTGGCGGCGGACATCTTGAAGCGCATGGCCGATGCGGAGGCGATGTACCGAGAATCCCTGGCGGACCTGGAGAAGATCCGGAGCCAATGGCGGCAGTTGGAGGAGCGGATCATGTCGCAGGAGCCCAGGCCATGACGATCCTGACCAACACAGCTTTGGGTACCTACCGCCTCTGCCCTCGCAAGTATCGCAACCGCTACCTCTACAGGCTGGTGCGGGCGCGCAGGGCGGTGGCCTTGCGATTTGGTTCGGCGTTCCATGCGGGCCTGGATATGTTCAACAAGGGCTCGCCCTCAATGGTCGTCTTGGCCTGGCTTAAGTCCGCCTACGACATCTGCCCCGACTGGGCGGAGCCGGCTGATTGGCAGGTCGAGTACCAGACGCTGAGGCAGCTTCTGGAGGCGCACTTCTGGCGGTACTCGAAAGACAACCTTGAGCTGATGGCCAGCGAAACGACCTTCAGCATCCCTCTCGTGGATCCGGCGACTCAGTTGGTAAGCGAGCTTTTCAGCCTAGCCGGCAAGATCGACGCCATCGTTCGCATGGACGACGGACGGCTTGCCCTGCTGGAGTACAAAACCGCCGGCGAAGACATCGGCCCAAACAGCGATTACTGGCAGCGGCTGCACGCCGACAGCCAGCTCTCCCTGTACATCCTGGCGGCGCGGGCGGCGGGCTATGACGTTTCGACGTGTCTTTATGACGTCACCCGCAAGCCCACCATCCGCTGCAAGAAGACCGAGACGCCCGAGCAGTACAGCACGCGCCTCTATGAAGACATCAATGAGCGGCCCGAGTACTACTTCCAGCGCCGCGAGATTCCGACCCTGGAAGATGAACTGCGGGAGTTCCAGGTCGAGCTGTGGCAGCAGATCTGTGCCCTCCAGGATTCGATGGCGCACGGGCGCTGGTATCGCAACATCAATCGAATGACCTGCGCGTACTGCGAGTACAGCGAACTGTGCTTCAACAACATCCACGTCGATCCGGGGCAGACGCCCCTTGGCTTTGAGATTATCGCCGACCCGCATCCGGAACTGTCTGCCTGATGCGGCTGGGCATTTTGTACCAGAAAGGATTCTGTCATGACTGCAGTAGGAGTACCCGCCCGAAGCACAATTCTCCACCGTCACGCGCCGCCCGTTCAGACGGCACAGGACCAAGTCGCCTTTGGGAGCATCCCCTCCGGCGCCGGCCACCGGATCGTTGTCTACGGCCCCGGCGGCGTTGGCAAGACTACGTGGTCCGTGACGGGGCCCCATCCCCTGGCCATCTTTGACCTGGAGGAATCGCTGCCGGTCCTGCGGGGGCAATTGCCCGAGCAGCTCCAGCAAGTGATCAACAACGTCGCGGCAATCCAGGACAGGAGCGGCGCTGAGGGTTGGCAGGGTCTGCGCGATGCGCTGCATATGCGCGGCTGGGATCAGATCAAGACCATCGTAATCGACTCGGCGACCAAGGCCGAAGAGTGGGCGGCCGCCTGGGTGATCAAGAATGTACCCCACGAGAAGGGCAACCGGATCGAGCGGATCGAGGATTACGGCTTCGGCAAAGGCTACTCGCACATCTACGAGACGTTCCTGGCGCTGCTGGGCGATCTTGACCAGCACGTGCGCGCGGGCCGCAATGTCGTGCTCATCGCGCACGACTGCACGGCCGAAGTGCCCAATCCCGCCGGCGAAGATTACATCCGTTACGAGCCCAGGCTCCAGAGTCCCGCCAGCGGCAAAAACTCGATCCGCCTGCGCGTGCGTGAGTGGGCCGATCACGTGCTCTTCATCGGCTACGACCTCGATGCCAAAGACGGCAAAGCCAAGGGCAGCGGTACCCGGACCATCTACCCGGTGGAACTGCCGCACTGCATGGCCAAGAGCCGCACGATGAGTGAGCCCATGCCCCTGAACAAGTTCGATACCGCCGTCTGGGCCCGCCTGCTGGGCCAGAAATAGGAGTTGTGTGCAATGCTTCCTAACCGTGAAGGCCTGTTCAATGCGTACCCGCTCGATATCGGGATCACCCAGAGTGGTCCCAATAACCTGCTGACGTGCTCGATTCTGCTGCGGCTGTATGAGGAGCTTTCCAATGGCAGTTGGATCGACTGCTCTGCAGAAGGCATGGAGATCACCGGCTACTTCTATCTGGAGAAGAAAGACGGCGCTCTCAATACCACTGCCATCGACTCGCTCAAGGCGTCTTTGGGCTGGGACGGGCGCGACCCGTTCTGGATGCAGGACAATGCCGAGAATCTGCGCGAAAAGCCCGTGCAGGTGAAGCTGGGCGCCGAGCAGTACAACGGCAAGACCCGCATCAAGGTCCAGTTCCTCAATCCCCACGGCAGTTCGGCCGCCGGCGTGAGCAAGGGCGACGATGTCCTGCGCCGGACGATCAATACCCGCCTTGGCGCACGCTTGCGTGCCCAGGCTGGCGGCACGCCGGCGCCGGCACAGACCCCGCCCCCGCGGCCTGCTCAGGCTCCCGCGCCGGCGGCTTCGGCAGCTCCGGCGACGGCGACCATGGAGCAGGCATGGGCAGAGTTCTGCAAGCACTGCCCCGCGCCCAAATGGGACCAGCAGGCCATTGAGGGCGAGTGGTTCAGAATCCTCGGTGAACTCTTCCCCGCCAAGCAGCCCGCTGAACTGACCAGTGCCGACTGGGCGGTCATGCTCGCCCAGGGGCCGGGCAGGATCATTCCGTTCTGATCGGGAGTCTGCGCACGGATGAGCGAGGCGTGGGCAAAGGAGTGCCCTATGCGGACCAGAGTCAAGGAAAGGACACTCAAGGACCAGCGCGAGGTCGCGCGGCGGCTGCGGGTGTACGTCTCGCAGGTCGAGCGCTGCGGGCGCATTACGCGCTGGCAGCCCAACGTGATGAACCCCGAGGTCAGGGATGACCGTTATGTGCCGGAACCGTCGAAAGAGGATGATTGAAAAGTCCAAGGCCGCCAAGGAAGGCCGTCGGATGCACGCGTTTTACGTTGGCTTCTGGGCCGCCCGTCGCGGCGGCGGGAGCAACCCCTTCCCTGCAGGCAGCGAGAAAGCCACCTGCTGGCAGGCTGGCTGGGAGTTTGCGCAGGAGACCCAGCAATGAGCCTGCGCGCCTCCGACGTCTTCCGCACCACCAGGGCCAGACAGAAGCCCGAGCGCGAGGTACAGCGGGCGATCCTGGGCTATCTCCGCTCCATCGGGGCACTGGTGGCCGTCACAGACGCCGGGGCGGCATATCGCGCCGGCTCATGGGGTGCTGACACAGTGCCGGCCGGATGGCCGGACATCACGGGTCTGCTTCCCGACGGCCGCTTCATTGGCGTCGAGTGCAAAGCCCCAGGCGGCCGCCAGTCGCCGGTGCAGAAGTTCATGGAGCAGGAGATCGAGCACCGCTGCGGGCTCTACGTGCTGGCCTGCAGTATCGACGACGTGCGGGAGGCAATCGAACGCGATGGATGATCCCGTGCAGGAAATCCTGGAGCGTCTGGACGGGGCCAAGCAGGTCGGGCCAGACCAGTGGCAGGCTCGCTGCCCCGCGCATGAGGATGATCATCCCAGCCTGCGCGTTGGCCGGGGCGCCGACGGGCGAGTGCTGCTCAATTGCCGCGCCGGCTGCGCGACGATGGAAATCTGCAAAGCGCTGGGCCTATCCGCCAGCGCTCTCTTTCCCCCTGGCCAGAAGAAATGCTCTGCCGGCACCACAATCGTCGCCACGTATGATTACCGCGACGCACACGGAAATCTGCTCTTCCAGAGCGTGCGGTTTGAGCCTAAGAAGTTCCGCCAGCGACGGCCTGACGGCAATGGGGGCTGGCTTTGGGAACTGGGCGATACGCCGCGGGTGCTCTATCGCCTGGTCGAACTCCTGGCCGCCGATCCGGCCCAGTGGGTGTTCATCGTCGAGGGCGAGAAGGATGCGGACAATCTCGCCGCGGTGGGCCTGGTGGCCACTACCAATCCACAGGGAGCCTGTAAGTGGGGCAAGCTCTCCGACGACAGCGCGCTGCACGGCCGCCGCGTGGCGATTCTGCCTGACAGAGATGCGCCCGGTCGCAAGCACGCCCAGGACGTCGCCCAGCGCCTCAGGGGCAAGGCGGCACAGGTCAAGGTGCTCGAACTGCCTGGCGACGGCAAAGATGCCTCTGACTGGCTGGCTGCCGGCGGGACGGCGGCAGAACTGCTGGCGCTGGTCGAGGCGGCGCCCGCTTACGAACAGCCCGTCGAGCCTGAAATCGCCGCCGCTACTGCCCCCGATGAGCCCATGGTCAAACTGGGCGAGCATGATCCGGCCACAGGTCGGCTCGTGTTGTCGCCCCGCCGCACGCTGCCCACCGCCGACGCGTTCATCAACGCCTTCCACAGCCACCCTGAGGGCCGGACCATTCATGGCCACGGCGGGGTGTTCATGGTCTGGCGGGATAATCGGTTCATAGAGGCCGAAGACCAGGCGGTGCGCAAGCAGCTCCAGTCCTGGCTGCACGAGGCGCTGCGATATGTGTTCGACAAGAAAACGAACCAGATGGAACTGGTGGACTTCGAGTCCAATCCCACCACGATCAATGCCGCACTGGAATCGCTGCGAGTCCGGGCGCATCTGCCGGCCTCCATCGTTCCGCCGGCGTGGCTGGACGAAAATCCCCAGCGCCCGCCGGCGACGGAGATTCTGCCGTGCAGGTCATACAACCTGCATATCCCCTCAGAGACGGTACTGCCGCCGACGCCGGCGTTGTTCACCACCAACGCCCTGGACTTCGACTTCGACCGCGCCGCCCCCTGGCCGGAAGCATGGCTGGATTTCCTGGCGCAGCTTTGGGGTGACGATCAGCAGTCCATCGCGTTGCTCCAGGAGTGGTTTGGGTACTGCCTGACCGCCGACACCAGTCAGCAGAAGATGCTGCTGCTGGTTGGCCCCAAGCGATCGGGCAAGGGCACCATCGGGCGCATCCTGAGCCGCCTGATCGGCCCAGCCAACGTCTCCGGCCCGACCACCAGCGGCCTGGCCGGGCCGTTTGGCCTGCAGCCTCTGGTCGGCAAGAGCCTGGCCATCGTCTCGGACGCCCGCTTCACCGGCAATGACGTGGGGACGGTGATCGAGCGGCTCTTGTGCATCAGCGGGGAAGACAACCTCACCATCGAACGAAAGTTCCTGCCGGCGCTGACCATGAAGCTGCCGACTCGGTTTGTATTCCTGACCAACGAACTGCCGCGGATTAACGACGCCAGCGGCGCCCTGGCCAACCGATTCCTGCTTCTGACGCTTCGCCAGAGCTTCTACGGCCATGAAGACACGCACTTGACGAGCAAGCTCATGTCGGAGCTTCCTGGGATCCTGCTGTGGGCTCTGCAGGGATGGGTGCATCTGCATGATCGGGGATATTTCGAACTGCCCCAAAGTTCCAGGGACCTGCTGCAGGACGTGGAGGAACTGTCCAGTCCTGTCGGGGCGTTCGTCCGCGACTGCTGCACGGTCGCCGTCGGCAATCGCTCGCGTGTGGAGGATCTTTATGCAGCCTGGAAGGGCTGGTGTCAGAAAGACGGCCGTAACACAACCTCAACTCGCCAGACGTTCGGTCGCGATCTTCTGGCGGCCGTGCCGGGGCTGACAACTCGGAGAAATCAGCATACCGGGCGTTTCTACGAGGGTATCTCGCTGAGCGAGGGGGTCGCATGAGCAAAAAGTACCGCACAGTACCGGACAGGTACCGCACAGTACCGCAGTCACTGCTGGTGAGATACGCCAGACGCAATAAAGACTTACAGCTCAAGTACCGCACAGTACCGCACATTTCCCTATATACCGCGTGTGTGCGCGCGCACGCGCGTACGCGCACGCGCGCGCGATACGCGCCAGGAGACAATAGGAGATACCGCGGTACTTCGCGGCACCGGCCGGCACTGGTCAAAGGGGCCGGTCATGTATGAGTTCTCGACGGCCCGCAAGCCCAAGGCTGCGCCGCCGCCCTCGGCGCCTCCTGTCGTGCCCGTTTGGCCGGTACCCCAGCCCGTGACGCTGCTGCGGTACTGCCGCTGCACGGACTGCCAGAAGTTCTTCAGCTCCGCCGGCCAGTACTACTGCGACGACTATATCGGCGGCACGAAAGTGGTATGGGGCACCGGTGAGAGGTTCTGCGATCCGCCGCCCGATTCCTGGCACTACTGTGCGGGCTATGACGGCCCGCTGATCAGCAAGGAGGTCATGGCGTGGCCCAAGGGCCAAGAGAGGAGCAGCAATGCAGGCACGTGAACTGGCCAAACTGGTCAAGGCGATGCGGGACAAGCAGAAGGAGTTCTTTCGGGCTCACGAGCCCCAGGTGCTCCAGCAAGCCAAGGCTCTGGAGCGTCAGGTGGATCAAGTTATCGAGAAGGCCCTGAGCGGGCAGGCGGGTCTGTTCGAGTAAGCGCGGCAGAGTGCATTCCAGTGCGTATGACCAAGGCCATTTGGATTTTGAGGCCCAAGATGGCCCACAGCACAGAGAATCATGCCGTATCCGACACAGTCCCCAATGCAACGAAGGGAATCCAGATGAGCATCGATATTATGAAAGACGAGCTATTGACGTTGGCGGAAGCAGCTAAATGCCTGCCCCTGATCAGGAGCAAGAAGATCGCTGTGTCAACATTGTGGAGATGGTGCGTGAAGGGTATGGCCGGCGTCTATTTAGAGTACGCAAGGATAGGCCATCGCATTTTCACCTCCAGGGAAGCAATGAATACCTTTGCACTCGCCCATGCGGTGGTCCGTCGCCACAAGTTCGCCAAGGCAGAGGCAGAAGCCGTTGATGCAGCTTTCACGGAACATCTACGAAAGGACCGCCCCAGGACAGAACGCCAACGACAGCGAGACTTGGCGGAAGCAGACCGTATCCTGAATGAGGCTGGAATCTGATAACAAGCTAGATCGGACCAGTCGAACTGCTGTAACCGGACCTGTCTCAGCAAAGCCACAAAGTGTATCGAAGAGGTCTTGTCGGATATGGCCTTCCCTCGAATGGCAATGCTGAGGCAGGTTCGGCTTGGCGGCGGTGTGTTGGAGGCCGACGAGTTGAGCAGCGGATGCAAGCTGTGGGTCCCTCCTGGCTTGTGAAGAGCGAAACCCCTCAGGGGGAACCACCCCGGCAGGGACTAATCTTTCTTTTCGTCGCCCGGTGCTCAGTGCTGCCACGGTCCCGGAGCTTGCCAGCGTTGAGGCAACCGCTGGTTGTCAGCGAGATGAGCCAAAACTGGACCGAGAAAGGCAGCAACGCCGGCAACAACTTCAACGAAGTTATCCGGGACGCCTGTGGGAGCGGATCGACGCACAAAGGCTGCCCACTGGGCCTGCTTTTCTTCCCGGTGCGCAAACTCGTTACTGAACGCAGTGGGATTGGCCGGAATGGGCGTGTTGCGCCGCTCGAACGTGCTGACGATAGCCTGAGCCAGCGTGGAGCCCTCGAATGCGAAGCCCTGTGCGAGATGCCAGATATCGGCGAAGTCCTTCATGCGACTGTTGAGGACATCGCGAGCGACCATGGCCTGGAGCTTCTCGGCAATCGAGGATTCAGGGCGATAGCCCATCATGGACACGCCAGGAAAATCCAGCAGGCCGGGCAGGTCCAATCGCTGAGGCTTTGGGATCGGCCGGTCGCTAAAGCCAATATCGATCTGGATGGATATCCGGGCGTTGCCCATCCGGCCCGTCAGCCTGACGCGCATGCCGTTGTACTCGGCATCCTCGGTGATCGGCACAGCCGTGACGCTCTGGGCATCGAACACGAGCCCGTCAATCGGCACGTCCTGCGCGGCGACTGCCTGGAACACCTTCACCAGGCTTTCCGCTTCGTTGCTTGTATGCCCAAGCAGGTCGATGTCCATGGTTGGCCGATACATCCGGCCGCTGCCGGTCCACGCCAAAAGGGCCAGTGCCCCCTTGAGGGTGAACTGGCCGGCGAAGGGAGATGAGCTCAGGCGGTAGAGAAAACGCTCCATCGCGAAGCGTTGCTGCAGGTCGTTGTAGGGGCGGCCCTTTTCCTTTGCGATCTTGAGCAGACGGTCGTGGACCGACCGCGCCATGTTGCGGACAGTATCGCTCACAGCATTGCCTCCAGGTACGGCGACATGATGTTCTGCACTCGACAGATTCGGGCGAACTCCAGGAACTCGGCGACGGAAGTGCCCTTGCGATCGCGGCAGAACCTCAGGGCTTCCATCGCCACATCTTTGCCGATCTTCTTGCGGTACTTGAAACAGTCGGCCACGGTTTTGGCGGGGCTGTAGATGCGGACCCTCACACCGTCGATGTCGTGCGTCTCGACCCCCGCCGAGTAGGCCTGTCCGCTGAACCAGTATGGCTGGATGGGCGGATACTCGATCTTGGGGCTGTGCGTGTGGGCCGGAAGAGCAAGGTCCACAGCGCGGGGAATCTGCGTAGTGATGTCATGGAATGACAGGGCCGAGACCAGGCAGATCACGCCTTTGGGCGCGGCTTTGGCGACCACGGCAAGGTCTGGCTCGGCCATCTGGTCCAGTTCAGCCAGCCGGTAGCAGCCTCGGCGCAGCATGGTGACTTCGCCGGCGTCGCGCATGGCGTAAAGCACTCGCGGCTGGATGCCTTCGCGAATAACCTCTGCGGTGCGGAGCATGCCGCCATGATGGCGGAAGATCTCCTTGGCCTTATCGATCTGTCTGGGCGTCGGTCTCATGGTGAATAGTATATGCTTTAGTTATCGGTAACTAACGAATATATTATTCAATACATCCTGCCATTTCTGCTGTCCACCTGCCCGGTAAAATCTTTTCAAATCTTTCACCAGCAGTCGTAACCGAATTCCCCACCACAGCTTAGAAGTGGCATAAATCTTACCGCAATTCCGCTATTATCTTGCCATAAATCGTGCTATGTCATATACTTATATCACTAAGACGGTCCATGCAAGATGGGCCTGCAGGCTGGTTGAAAACAGAATCGCGGCGGAAAGGTGACTGACTCCGAAGGGGTAGCCTTCCTGGCAGAACGTATCCGCAAACAAGCAGAACTGAAAATCCCTCTGGGCCTGGCTGTTCAGGCCTGTTCTTCACCCTAAACAAGCGGCCGAGAGGTGCGCAAACACCCCTCGGCCAGACCATAGGAAAGTGAGCCTTCCCAATGATCGCATCAGAATCTACCACGCACGTTGAGCAGTACCAAGACATATTCAAGCGGTTGGCCGGGGCCATCAATGAGCACCTGGAGCTTAAGCAGGACCTGGACGAATCGAAGGTCCGCGGCATCGTCGATGAGGCTGTCGCGGCTGCGCGGTTGCCGCGGCCGGTGGAAGTCCACATGCCCGACGGCACGGTCAACACGCTGTCGGAGCGGACGCATCGGCAGTTTGAGCAGGTGCTGTCCCTGATCGGTGAAGGGCACAGCAACATCATGCTCGTCGGCCCGGCGGGTACGGGCAAGACCACGCTGGTCAAACACGCCGCCAAGGCCCTTGGCCGCAGTTTCGCATTCATCAGTCTCTCGGCCGGCGTGACTGAAACGCACATCTTCGGCCGGATGCTGCCTCAGTCAGACGGCACCTGGGCGTATGTCGAATCGCCCTTCATCCGCATCTACCGCAACGGCGGTGTATTCCTCTTCGATGAAGTCGATGCCGCAGACGGCAACGTCATGGTCTCCATCAATGCGGCCCTTGCCAACGGGGTGCTGTGCAACCCGGTCAATGGCGAGGTGATCGAGCGGCATGCTGACTGCGTCATTGTAGCCGCTGCCAACACGTATGGCCGCGGCGGCGACATGGTCTACGTCGGCCGCAACGCCTTGGATGGTGCCACGCTTGACCGGTTCGTCCTGTCCAAAATCAATGTCGGCTACGACACCGATCTGGAAGCGGATATGGCCACTGCGGTTGGCTCGAAGGGTCAGGCTCTGGTTGACTGGGTGAATCGCCTGCGTGACCGCATTGCGGATAACCGCCTCCGCCGCATCGCCTCCACTCGCCTGGTCGAACAGGGCGTCAAGGCACTGTCGGCCGGAAGAACGCTGGAGGATGTGAAGAGCCGGTTCTTCCAGGACTGGTCAGCGGATGAAAAGTCTAAAGTCGGCGAGGAGGCGTAACATGAACCGGGAATTACTTAACAATCTGCGACAGCGTTACGCCGGCGGTGAAAAGGTCACGGCCCTGGCCAAAGAGGCTGGGATCCCCTGGCAGCGGCTCTGGGGCCTGCTCAAGAGCGGCACCCAGCAACAATCGCGGCAGGAATCCCATCAGGAACCCCGCCAGCAGCGTCGTCAACGCCGCCTCAAGAATCGCCTGCACCGCAGCGAAGGGCAGGTCACTTCGCAGAATCCCGTTCACCGGGACAGCGACGGCATCGACCGCATCACGTTCGATTCAGTCGGCGAGGCTGTGATCGATGCTCTGGCCGATTACGCCCAGAACGATGGCAACCGCACCTTCATCGCAGGCCGCATTGCCGAACATACCACCGGCCACGATGCATGGGCCAATTACTACACCCGCGACAAGCTGCTGGGCTCGATTGCCAATCCGCCGCGGCACTTGCTGGATGCGGTGGAAGACATGCGACGGCAACTGGTGGATGAGATTAGTCCGCCCGTCTGCACGCGCCGGCGTGTTCGCCGCAATCAGGAATGGGGCGACGAACTGGAGGCCGAGTCGGTTCTGGTTCGTAGCCTGACGCCCTGGGAGCGCATGACTCGGGAAACCCAGCCCCGCCGCTCTGTCACCATCGGCGTAAACCTCACGGTCAACGCCGGTCAGCGGTCAGAACATCTTCTGTGGCGTGGCGCCGCGGCGGCGGCTTTGGCGGACATCCTTACCCAGCGCGGCGTCAATGTCGAAATCGTCGCTTTCTGGACGATCAGCCGCATGAGCAGTGAAAGCCGGATGGTGGTCAGCCGCTATGTGGTCAAGCGTGCGGACATGCCCATGGATCTGGGCAGTGTGTCGGTGGCCCTGGCGGAGATCGCCTACTCGCGTCTGGTGGCCCTGTACGGGCTGGCGCGGCACGTTCCCGGTGTCCTCGATGACGGCATGGGCTGCTGTGAGAAGCTGCCCGCGCAGGACCGCAGCGGCATCGATTATCTGGCCGAAGCGGACATCACCAGCCGCAGCGCCGCTGAATCCTGGCTCAAACAGTCTGCCACGGTGCAGGAAAGCGGGGTGCTCCATGTTTAAGCCCATCAAGCCCAGTAAATCCGGCCATCTGCTGGATGCAGAAACGTGGGACGCCCTGCGGAAGGCAGGTGTCCCTGAAGACCAGCTCAGTGCCGAGCAGCCCTTTGGGCCAGTGATCTTCGCCTACACGCGTGCTCAGGCCATTGAAGATGGCGTCTTGGTGGACGTGACGGCCCTGGCGCGGCGGGCGGGGTTCACCATCCACACCGCCATCACCTGCGGCGTCGTGGCTGAGGTGACGGAGGGCATGAGCGACGAGCGGATGAAGCAGGCGGCCCTGTTGGCTGTCCTGCAGACCCTGCGCGACTGCATCCGCCGCAGCCCCAATGCCAACACCGATCGGCTTGAGTTCGACGTGGCCCACTGGAAACTGTGGGCCCACGTGGGCCCCGGCGATGACGCTGCGCCGGTGCTCACGATCATGCTCATCGGCGAAGATTGAGGTCAGAGCCCTCTGAAATCAGATGCGCACTTCCCACAGTCGCATGCAGTGGTCCAAGCGCAATGGTGACCGCTGTCTTCAGGAAAACCCCTGACTGTGATCAGTGAGCCGCATTCAGGACACTTTTCGTCAACCTCATACCCGTTCTGGAACAGCATCAATGCCATCAAGACTGCACGATGCAATTCTGTAGTCCCAAGACGGGTTGCCTCTTGGCGGAAATTCGACATGACAGGTTCAGTTGGTTTCACACAAGCAATTTTACCCATTCTGGCTTCGACAGCCAGGCACAAAAGGAATACCCCATGATCGTAATCGTTGTACGCGGCGGCATTGTGCAGGGCGTCTATTCGGATGAGCCCGAGGAAGACGTCGTTGTCCTGGACTTCGACAACGCCGCCTCTGATCCGGACTCGGAAGTGACGCCCGAGCAGATGGAAATTGAACTCGAACAAGTGGCCCGCGACATGCACGCGGTGCTTTAGGAGTATTGACAATGGCAGACAATGTAAACATCGAAGCAGTTGAGCGTAATCAGGACCGGGCATCATGCGCCCAGGCCGCGGTCGAGGCCTACGCCGGCCTCAAGGTCAACAACACCACCGATATGTGGGACTTTGAGTCCGAGTCCCAGCAGGAGCGGCTGACGGACCTGCTGAGCGACCTGCGGCACTGGGCCTGTCAGAACGAACTGAACTTTGACGAGTCGGTTCGGATCTCCGAGAGCCACTTCAACTGCGAAGTGGACGAAGAGGCCGAAGTGGAAGAGCCGGAGGGAGGTGATGGCCAATGACGTCGATAGACCAATCACTCCTGGACACCATCCGCCAGCGCCGCACAGCCGGGGAGAACTTGGCAGCCCTCGCCCGCGAGGCAGGTTTGACCTGGCAGCGGCTCTGGACGCTGCTGTATCCGGCAGAGCATCTCCCCACGCTCCAGCCATCAGGCACCGGCGCCCTCACGGAAAAGTACCGGCCCACCAGCCTGGACAGCATCTGGGGCCAGGATGAGGTGGTGACGTTCCTGCGGAAGTTCGCCGCGGCCCCTTATCCCACAGCCATGATCTTCGAGGGCGAGACGGGCACCGGCAAAACTTCCGCCGCCCTGGCACTGGCCGCGGCACTGGGCTGCGACATGGCCCAGAAGGAATTCGGCGGCGTCCACGTGATCGCCTCGGGCGAGCAGACAGCAGAGGCCGTGCGGGAAACGACGCGGCTGATGTGGAACCGGCCGTTCTACGGCAGCGGCTGGAAGGTCATCATCGTCAACGAGGCGGACCGGATGCACCCGGCGGCCGAGACGATCTGGCTGGACCGCCTGGAGGCCCTGCCGGCAAAGACCGTGGTGGTCTTCACCACCAACTACGCCGGCAAGCTCAGCCAGCGCTTCCGCGACCGCTGCACGGGCCTGACGTTCCAGTCGGACGCTCAGGAACTGGCCCGCTCGTGCAGGCAGCTTCTGTCGGCGATCTGGAAACGCGAGACAGGCAAGAGCCTGCCGGCGAGTTCATTCAGTCACATAGTTGACCAGGCCACGTGTGACGGCCGCCTGAGCTTTCGTCGGGCGGTGCAGTTGCTGACAGTGGCCTTGGCAAAGGAGTCCTTGGTATGACCATGAGTACGAGCGATTCGACAATTGAACGTGTGCTGCTTTGGATGGTTAGCGGCCTGGCCGGCACTGACCTGGAAAGCGCATGCATCGCAAAGCTGGACGTTGACCCCTCGCAGGTCAAAGCCGTGATCGCCGAGGCGCGCAAGCGCCTGACCCTGGCAGCCGAGTACAACCGCGACGAACTGCTGGGCACGGCCCTGACACGGCTCAATGATCTCTACAGCCGCTGCATCCGCGCAGGCGTCGATGGCAGCGGGCCGAACCTCGCCAAGGCCCTGGACGTCCAGCGGGAAATCAACCGCCTCACGGGCCTGTACCGCCAGCCCAGCCTGTCCGGCATGGACAGCGCTAGCAGCGAAGCGGCCGAAGAGCTGGAAGCCGTGAGTGAGTACCTGACCCCCCTGGCACTGACCAGCCAGTCGTACCCGCTACGGGAACATGCCCGTCTGGCGGCGCAGAAGATCGCAAGCCTTGAAGCCGTCGCGGCATGTGAAGCGGCCCCGGCCTCACAGACAGGAGACAATGAATGACCATCTACACCCTTGGATATACCGGCTGGAAACTTGAAGCCGTTGAGGCCGCCCTGGACAAAACCAACGGCCTGCTCGTGGATGTGCGCATGATGCCCCGGTCGCGCAACCCGATCTGGAACTCGGGCTCACTGGCAAAGCGGCTGCCCGGCCGCTACCAGTGGCTGCGGCAGTTCGGCAACCGCAACTACAAGGCCGGGCCAATCGAGATTGTGAACTTCGAGTCCGGCGCTGCAGAGCTTTTGCGCGAAGTGGCTGGCAGCGGCCGCTCCCCCGTGCTCTTCTGCGGCTGCGCGGACGTGAACATCTGCCATCGCAAGATCCTGGCGGAGTGGTTGGGTGGCCTCTGGCAGGCGGAAGTGGTACATCTGACCAACGAGCCCTTGACAGCCTCCGAGAATGGAGGGGTGAAGGGCCAGCAGAAGCTCTTCTGATTCATGCGCCGCCGGTGTTTGGGCACGCTGACCCACCAGGTCAGAGGACGTGGCCCGCAGCCACGGCGGCGCTGTGCGGAAATCCTTCTTCGTTGCTAGAGTTTCATGGGCTCAGCGGTTCACAAGGGTGCTTCTCGTAATCGATATAGCGAATCTTCCCTGAGTCGTCATGGAGCCACGTCATGGTCTGTCCCTCTGTGGGATACAGCATCTCGTATGGGTAGCCAGTATAGAACGCGAGGTACTTCGCATAAACGGCTTCATCCCAATCACAGAAGTATGGTTTGGCGCTCATGCCACCCAGTGGCATCTGGCGCACCTCGTGAGGGGACTTCTCAATGGTGATGTACTTCGGTGTGCGGGTTGCAATCGACGAACGATAAGAGAAGTGCGCGCAGACCTCGCGGAACTGCAGGGGGTGAAGAGGAAGATCCCTGATGGCTTCATATGCCTCCGCGTACCCCATCTGCGCCCCGCCATCACCCAAGACCCCAATGATGCCCACGGTGCCCATGCGCATGGCTATGAACATGGTCTCGATGTTGTCGCAGAAATCCCACTGCAGACGCAGGTCTTTGGGCGCTTGGCAAGAAAATGTGTAGATGGATCCGGGAGTGAAGTCCACCAGTTTCACCTTCTCTCGTGCTTGCTGGAGAAAGAAAAGGTGTGTTTCGTATTGCCGTAGCATCTCCGGGGTCGCGATGGTGAGTCCGTCTATCTGAGTTCGGTCCAGAAGCAGGGAGAGCTCGCGGTACAGAATTCCGTAGAATATCTTGCCGAGCCATAGGAACAACGTATTCGGCCCGAGCTGACGCACCGCCCCGGCGCCTCTTGGGACAGCGCCGGACATTGTTACCTCGATAGGTTGAAGGCGGTACTTATTACATTCACCACAGCATGGGACGGTCAGCAAGCGGTAGGGAATATTTGTCCCATTAAGGAGAACAAGCCGCTGATCCCATAGTTCAAATCGCTTCTGCAGCCACTTCGGAAAGACATGCTCGGACGTAAGATCGACATCATCGAAGTGATTGGCGCAAAGGAAACAACATGAAGGATCGAACGCGCGTCCGCGCAATCGCTCTGTCAGCGTGCGAAGATCACTGTCTGGATCGACGGGCTTCATCTCCAACCATCGAACCTCATATTACAGGTCTTGTTTGCAGACGGACTTGAACCCAAAAGAGAGTACCACCGTGGGAGAGAGGCGGCAAGCGTATCTGCAAGTAGTGTCGTAGTAGGAACGTGGGCCTTACGCACGCAGTCTCGCCGCGTCCATAGGACGCTTGACACCGGCAGATAATGGCAGCATGTTCATCGGGTCCATCAATCGGTACATGCGGGCCGTGCTGGAGACGGCGGCGCAGCAGTGGCGCGGGCTGCCAGTATACGTCGCGTGCAGCGGCAACTTCACCGTCGAGCGCATCCTCGCGCGCTGCGGCGTCGGGGCGATCCACTCTAACGATGTGTCGATCTACTCCTGCGCCCTGGGCTGGCACCTGGCCGGCAGTGAGCAGGCATACAAGGTCAAGAATCAGGATTTCGCCTGGCTGGGAGAGTATCTGGCGCCGGGGCCGGCGACCATCGCCACGCTGCTGCTAACGGGGGAGATGCTCAAGGTCGGCAAGGATAACGCGTATGCCCAGCGGATGCGGGAGCAGTACCGGCGCCGCTGGCCGGAGCTTCATGCCACGACCGTCGAGCGGGTGACGAAGGCCCTGGCCGGGCTGCCCCTGGCGTCGTACTTCGCCGGCGACTGCCGGGAGTTTCTGGCAGCCGCAGATCGCGATGCAGTTTGCATCAGCTTTCCGCCCACGTACAAGGGCGGGTACGAGCGGCTGTTCAAAAAGCTCGACAGCGTCTTCGAGTGGTCCAAGCCCAGCTACCAGGTCTTCAGCCCCGAAGATTTCGAGCAGTTCAGCCAGAGCGTCCGCAGCTTCAAGCACTGGATGATCTCCAGCGACTCTGAGCAGCCCGCCCTGGCCGGCCAGCACGTCGCCACGGTCCAGACTTCCCTGCGTAGTAAGCCGGTGTTCATGTACTGCGATTCCGCTCCTGCGCGCTACGCGGCCGCCCGTCAGCAGATCGGCCAGAACCCCTGGGCACCGCGGACCGACGAAGTGGTCGAGCCTATCCAGGTGGTGCAGATCGATGCCAAGACCATGAACGCCATCCGCAGCCTGTACCTCTCCCAGAGCATCATCGTCTGTGACGCCCCGCGCAACTATGCGGTGCTGTCGGACGGCAGGCTGCTGGGGGCATTCTCGTTTGCTCTGCCGCGGGGTCCGCTGCCGTGCGATCTGTATCTGCTGTCGGATTTTGCCGTGCGGCCCACGCCGCACAAGCGGCTGAGCAAGCTGATCCTGGCCTGTGCCGTCAGCAGCGAGGTCCGGGCCGATCTGGAGCAGTGGCTCTGCGGCCGCATCCGCACCATCGGCACCACGGCATTTACGCAACGGGCGGTCTCCATGAAATACCGTGGACTGTTCGAGGTCCATAATCGCAGCGAAGGGAAGGTCAATTACCTGGGCGCCGCCGGAAGGTGGTCCTTGCAGGAGGGTTTTGCATGGTGGAAAGCCAATCACAGCCAGTCGATAAGCACAGCGCCAGCTCCGCAGTAAACGAGAAGCTGTCCGGCTCCAGCCTGCGCGTGGCGATGGTGCCCATCGCCGCCTGCGATCTGCTGGAAAAGAACGCCCGCTTCATGCGGGTCGAGCAGTACAAGCGGCTGGTGGAGAACATCCGCCGCGACGGCTGTTTGACCAGCGTGCCCTTCGCGATCCGCCGCGGGGAGCGCTACGCCATCCTCTCGGGCAACCACCGCGTCAAGGCCGCCCACGAAGCCGGGCTGGCGGAGATCATGGTGCTCTACACGGATCGGGAACTCACGCGCGCCCAGCAAGTGGCCATTCAGCTTTCGCACAACGCCATCGCCGGCCAGGATGATCTGGCAATCCTGCGTGAGCTGTACGACGAGATTAACGATGTGGCGCTGATGGAATACTCGGGCCTCGACGACGTGGTCCTGGACCGGCTGAACCCGCCCAGCCTGGACCCGCTGTCAGAGAAGGGCCTGGAGTACCGGATCGTCTCGATTGCATTCCTGCCCGAGGAGGTCGAGCGAGCCGAGAGACTCTTCGCCAAGGTGCTGGAGCAAGCCACCGGCGACGTCACCTGGATCAACCGCTATGCAGATTATGACCGGATGCTGGATGCCCTCACCGCCGCCAAGGAACAGGCTGGGATCAAGAACACCGCGACGGCATTCGGGCTGCTGCTAGATCTGGCGGACAAGCACCTGCAGGACATTCCGTTCGGCACAGGAGAAGGTCAAGCCTTAGATGAAGGTGTCGTAGGCGCAGTTGACGTCGATCTCATGCTCCCCTCCAAGACTGTCGCGTAAGACGAATTGGATCGGGCGCTCTTTATGTGAGCACTTACCAGAGATCAATGGTGTCGGAATGACGATTGTGGTGCTGCCACCGTGCCCTTCTAACGTGACTGGTAACTGCTTAAGCAACGAAATGCATTGCTTGGATCCATTATCAGCCTTTACGAAAAGATCCTGCAGAGTCAAAGGCTGGGCCCCTTCCTTCGCGCAGACAAGGTTGACAGATTCCAGAAACAAACCGCGATCCGTCTTCTGGCGGGTCTTACGAATTGTTATTTTCAGACCTCCCTTTTCCATTGTTTGTTGATCGCGCTGTATCTGTCGATGGAACTCCATAAACTTGTCAAGTTGGTTCACCTCAAATGCTTCCTGACGATCCTGCAACTGCCTCTCGAACTCTTGCTGGGCTGCAAGTTGTTGCTGCCGGAAGACATTCTGCCTTCTGTCCTGCTTATACACTTTGCACAAAGCCCATGCTGCCACTACAGCCGAGACAACAGTAGCACCCGCGCGAACATTCTCTGCCAACGACCATTCAGCGAGCATGGCGGCCTCCCAGCAATTCCGATCAGATCCCAAGCTTGACAAGCCAAGACAATAAACAGCATGAGCTTTTCGCACCAACGAGACTCATCAGCTTACCATATGGCCAAGGACCGCGCCAAGGCGCGCTCGGCGGCGATCACACTGGCTGGGCAGGATATTGCCCCGATCCCGTCCCCCAAAGATGCCCGGCGCCGGGCGCGAGCGGATCGGGACTTCAAGTTCTTCTGCGAGACGTACTTTCCACACATCTTCACGTTGGCGTGGAGCCAGGACCACCTGCGCGTGATCGGTAAGATCGAGCGCGTGGTGCGATATCGTGAGACGCTGGCCGTGGCCATGCCTCGCGGTAGCGGCAAAACTTCCCTATGCCTGGTGGCAGTGATTTGGGCGATCCTCTCGGGCCAGCACGAGTTCGTATACCTAATCGCCAGCGCCCAGGAGGCAGCACTGTCGATGCTGGCCAATATCAAGAGCCACCTGGTAGGCAACGAACTTCTCCTGGCGGACTATCCCGAGGCTGTCTATCCCATCCGGATGCTGGAGGGCGAGGCCCGCCGTTGCACCGGCCAGCGGTACTACGGCGTGCCTACGCGCACCGGCTGGGGGATCGACGAGATCATCATGCCCACGATCCCCGGCAGCCGCTGCAGCGGATCGATCATTCGCGTCAGTGGTATCACGGGCAACATCCGCGGGGCCCTGCACGTGCGATCCGACGGAACGCAGGTGCGCCCGGGTCTGGTGGTCTGCGATGACCCCCAGACGGACCAGTCAGCCAACTCGATGCTCCAGACCCACGAGCGGCTGTCTATCGTCAATGGCGCCGTCAAGGGCCTGGCCGGACCTGGCCAGCGCACGGCCATCATCATTCCTTGTACGGTTATCCAGGGCGGCGACATGGCGGATCAGCTTCTTGATCGTCAGCTCAACCCGTCCTGGCACGGGGAACGCACGCGGCTGCTGTACAGCTTTCCGGCCAGCGATGCTCTGTGGAACGAATACGCCCGCATCCGCCACGAGAGCCTGCGCTCCGATGGCGACGGCCACGAGAGCACCGAGTTCTACGACGCCCACCGCCAAGCGATGGACGAAGGCGCCGTGGCGGCCTGGCCGGCGCGGTATCTGGCCAGCCGTGGCGAGATCAGCGCCATCCAGCACGCCATGAACCTCAAGCTGGACAATGAGCGGGCGTTCTACGCCGAATACCAGAACGATCCGCTGCGGCCCAGCGAACTGCGCAAGGATCTGCTGACGGTGGCGATGGTGTGCCAGAAGACCAACGGGCGGGCGCGCAGCGAGGTCCCTCTGGCGGCCACGAAGCTGACGATGTTCATCGACGTGCACAACAAGCTGCTGTACTACTGCGTCTGCGCCTGGGGCGAGGATTACACCGGGTATGTGGTGGACTATGGCACCTTCCCCGAGCAGACCGAGCGGCATTTCGCCCTGGAGACGTCCAAGCGCACCCTGGGGCGGGCGTTTCCGGGGGCAGGGCCGGATGGGGCGATCCAGGCGGGGCTGGAGAAGTTGGTGACGACGTATCTGGCCAGAGACTTTCGCCGCGGGGCCGGCATTATGCGGATTGACCGGCTGGTGGTGGACATGGGGTACAAGCCGGGGCTGGTGGCGGCCGTCAAGCATAAGGCCGGCGGCGCCACGATGATGCTGTACAAGGGCGTGGGCATCCGGGCTGGGCACAAGCCCATGAGCAGCTACCGCCGCCGGCCGGGCGAGATCCACGGGCACTACTGGTACGTGCCCAGCGTGGCCAAGACCACCGAGTTCCCGCACGTAGCGGCGGATGTGAACTACTGGAAGACCTTCACGCACAACGCCCTGGCCGCCGCCGCGGGCGACCCCGGCAGCCTGACCATCTTCGGCGAAGCCTCAGAATCGCACAGCCGTAACATCCAGCACGAACTGTTCGCCCAGCACATCGCCGCCAGCGAGACCTGGACAGAGACCCAGGGCCACGGCCGCTTCGTGCACGAATGGTCGCTGCTGCCCAGCAAGCCGGACAACCACTGGTTAGACTGCCTGGCCGGCTGTGCCGTCGCAGCGAGCATGGCCGGAATACACGCCCCAGGACAGCAGGCAACCCCCGGCCGCCAGCGAAGACGATACACCCAGCAAGACCTCAGGAGGCGATGACATGGACGCAACTCAGGCCAAACCCGCCGATAGCCGAAAGAAGCTCCCCCAGTCTGATAATCGCGGCCTGGAGTGCCGTCATTGCGGCTGTAAGCACTTCCGTGTCGTCTACACTCGTCCCACCTGGGGTAATCGTATTATACGGCGACGCGAATGCCGCCAGTGCAGACGACGGATGACTACATGGGAATCTTAACATCACAACCGTGCAACGCCTATTCTTTGCATCAGATCCTTGACCTCTTTTATAAGGGCCTCTGGCGGATTCTCACTAGCGGCAACTGCGATAATTCTCTCGACTGGAACCAAAAGCGCATATAGCTTTTTTGAACGGAAAGCCTCCGCTATCCTGCTCCAGTTCTCTATGAGGTTCTCAGCCGTCACAAATACACAAGTATTGCATACTTGCTCATTCTTCTTGAGAACAGCACTATACCTGTCTGCGTCTCTAGTTTCGATAGAAGTCATTATTGGCACGAACAAAACCCTTGCACGTACACCGCGTGTTTTTAAGATACGTATGTCGTGTTCAACCCAAAAGTGACTACCTAACTTACACTCCTGAAGCGATAAGCCCGGGAGAAGTGATATCGCCTTTATGGCGATGTCACATATTTCTGTTGTGGAAGTTACTCTAGTGGGAGAAATACGTTTCAGAGCATTTACTTCAATATACATCTTCAATAGCATTTCTTCGACGCGATGCAGTCCCTCAACTGCCTCCACAAAACGATCTATGGTCGCTGGATTGCTGCTAACATGAGTATTCAAGTATGTCTCAATGTTGTTTAGTATTTTAAGGAAGTCGGAAAGGCGCAACTTGTTTCGAACCAGATCCTGACAAATGGATCCGATCCTAGAGTAATGTTCCAAGTACTCGGGCGTCTTCCTATCCAGGTGCCCAACAAGATGCACCAGATTTCTAAAGGGAGCCATATGACCGCACCCCATCCAGGCACCATAGTAAGCCAAAATAGCCGAAGATGAATGGTGGACACATTCACGGGCAGCATATAAAGATGCGGCGATGTCCCTTTGCCTGTACTCGCGAACGTCGCGTGCATGCACGGCAGCCTTACTGTGATCATAGAGTACTGCCTCGTATTCAAAGACTTTTTGAATCAACCATGGATGAGGCGGCTGCAACGCCAGTTCTTTCACCAGCAAGAGAAGCGCGTCATAGTGGATGCGATACAGATGAAGTCCTTCAACGGCAGACATGATTGAAGCGGCTATCTGTGTCTCCTCATTGTTGGGGAGGAATGGTGCGAACCGGGCAAAACCGGTTTGTGGAAGAATCAAGTCAATCATGTCATGAAGAAGCTTACTTCGGACATATTCGGAGTCAAAAACAGTAATGCAACCATCTGGATAAATGACCTCAACATGGTAAGTGCAGTTGGCATACGTTCTTACATAGCTGTCGCCCCATACCTGTGTCTTTTGTTTGTCGTACTCATCTGATTCGAGTTTGTGAAGAACTGCCGAAACTGCCTTTCTGATATCGCTAGTCGTAAGTAACGTCTGGTTTGAACGAATCAGGTCTGAACGTAGCACGTCGAGTACATCCATCGCAACAGCAACAGGAATATCTAGCTTGACTAGAGAGGAAATGAGCCGTTCACAGGAAAACGGCCGATTCTGATCAGAAGTTTGGGGTGAATCAGGAAACATGGCGTTAATCTCATCGTCAATGGCAGCAAACTTGTTGCGCATTGCCACCCAAAGCTCTTTGAGATGAGCAGCCGAAGGGACTTGACCCTGAATATTTATGTCCCGGCCAGCTTTTAAGTTGTTATTGCCCTTGATGTCATCCATCCCTAGCTCCGATATCGCGCCCGGCAAAAACGTTCCTGTTACCTGTTACATTCGAAGTGTTCTTGATTTTGAGAACTTGTGATGCGACGAAGAGTGAGACCAGCAGGGACGCTATTGAGCAAGCTCCCGCGATGACAAAGAACGTGTCCATGAAAAGCCCTTTCAGAAGAGGTTGAAGAGACTCAATCACGATTATAGGGTATTGGCTGAAAGTTCGCTCGTCAAGCACCTTTCCTATGTCCATGGGTGTAACTATCTGCTCGAAAATCAGTTTTCCCTTTCTTCGGCTGTTGAATTGCGGGCAATAGCTCTTTAGAAAGTGGATGATTTCTCGAACAGATGGAAGGCAAAGAGTGGTCCGTATGTCAGATGAACTAACGATCGCAATCGAACAGAGCGCTCAGGGCCCCAAGCAGGCCAGCGTCGATGGCGTCAGCACACAGCAGCACTCGCTGATCGAGCAGATCGAGGCGGACAAGTACCTGGCTGGCAAGGAAGCGGCGTCGCGTAATCCTGCCAAGGCCTTCACGCGGGTCAAGATTGTCCCGCCTGGGACGGTGTAACATGGTCGCATGGCCCTGGACAAAACGTGTCAGTTCCCGCGTGCGGACGGCCGTTCGGGTCATCCGCGCCAAGTTTGATTCGGCGCAGACCACGCCGGATAATCGTCGCCACTGGGCCAACGCCGATGGCCTTTCAGCGGACACTGCCGCCAATCCCCAGGTACGGCGGATCGTCCGCAACCGCTCCCGCTACGAGGTCGCGAACAACTCCTACGCCCGCGGGATCGTGCTGACTTTGGCCAATGACGTCATCGGCACGGGGCCGCGGCTGCAGATGCTGCTGGATAGTGCCGACTCCAATCGCACCATCGAGCAGGAGTTTGCGGCGTGGGCACGCGCCATCGGCCTGCCCGAGAAGCTGCGCACCATGCGGATGGCCCGGGCGCAGGATGGGGAGAGCTTTGCGATCCTGTCCAGCAATGAAGGCCTGGATGGGCCGGTGAAGTTGGACCTGCGGCTGATTGAGGCCGATCAGGTGACCGCGGCCATGTCGCAGCCGGTGCCGGGAAGCGTCGATGGGATTATGTTCGATGTCTACGGCAACCCCAGCGAATATCTGGTGCTCAAGGCGCACCCGGGCGGCGGGACTGTATCCTCTGGCGCCGAATGCGACCGCGTGGCAGCGGCCTCCATGATCCACTGGTTCCGCGCGGATCGGCCCGGCCAGAGCCGCGGCCTACCGGACATCCTGCCGGCGCTGCCGCTCTTCGCACAACTTCGAAGATACACCCTGGCGGTGATTGCCGCGGCCGAGAGTGCAGCCAATATTGCCATCTTCATGAAGACCAACGCTCCGGCCGGCGGGGAAGCCGCCGAGGTTGAGCCCATGTCGGAGATGGAGTTCTCGCCCAACATGGCGGTCTTTGGTCCGGAGGGCTGGGAGCCTTCGCAGATCCGGGCAGAACAGCCCACCACCACCTACGATATGTTCAAGCGGGAGATCCTCAACGAGATCGCCCGCTGCCTGAACATGCCCTACAACATCGCCGCGTGCAACAGCAGCGGGTACAACTATTCGTCGGGGCGCCTTGATCACCAGACGTACTACAAATCCATCCGCGTGGACCAGGCCCATTGCGAAGCCGTCGTCCTGGATCACATTCTTAGCGCCTGGCTCGCGGAAGCGGTGAAGGTCTTTGGTCTGGGGGATCTGTCGGACACCTCGCACCAGTGGTTCTGGGATGGCCATGAGCATGTGGATCCCGCCAAGGAGGCAACCGCTCAGGCCCAGCGTCTGGAGAGCAACACCACCACCCTCGCCAGCGAGTATGCCAAGCAGGGCAAAGACTGGGAAACCGAGCTTCGCCAGCGTGCCAAGGAAGTGGCGATGATGAAGGAACTGGGGCTGACGGTGGTCCAGACTGCGCCTAAACCCACTCCGGTGGATGAAGAACAGCAGCAAGAAGAGGCGGCGTAGTCTATATGCGTAACGATCTGCAGGCTGTGGGCATTTGCCGCTTGCAGTATTCCAGAGTGGGTGTAATTTTGCGAAAGACAACCTGACCGGGCGGCGCGGCGACTGATCCTCGCTGCGGATGCCAAGAGAACCAAGGCCGTGTGGGGCCACACACTCACGCGGCCTTTTCTCTTGGTCGCCTGGGCAGGCTGCCAGAAAGAGTCAAGGATGACTGAACCCAAGAATATTTCTCTGACGGCGGCACTGGAGATCGATCTTTCCGCGCAGGCGTCTACCCCCGACGCGCCGGCCCTGCCGCGATTCAACATGGTCGCCTACACCGGCGGCACGATGCGCATTTCCGGATGGCGGTATCCCCTTGTGGTGGATCTGGCCGGCCTGGCGATTCCGCGCCAAAACGCCCCGATCCGCGAATCCCATGGCACCCGAGTCGGCCATGCCGAAGCGATCCGCGTCGAGAACGGCCAGCTCATGGCCAGCGGCATCATTTCCTGCACGGGCCAGACCGCCCGCGAGGTGGTCGCCGACGCCAAAAATGGCTTCCCCTGGCAGGCGTCCATTGGGGCGTCGGTCGAGCAGTTCGAGTTCGTCAAAGAGAACCAAACCATCTCGGTCAACGGCCGGGACTTTTCCGGGCCCATCAACGTCGTGCGTAAGGCGACGCTGGGCGAGATCAGCTTTGTGGACCTCGGCGCCGACGGCAACACGTCCGCCAGTGTCGCCGCGGCTAAGGAGAAGATCATGGACGAAGTTACGAGCACCAGCACTGCGACTCCCACGGGCGAACAGGGCAAGGAAGCCCAGCCCTCTACTGTCCAGGCGGCTGTCGGCACGGACGCCGGCGCGCCTGGCATTGTCGCGGCGGATCCCGTCGCCGACATCCGAGCCAAGGCCGTCGTCGAGCAGGAGCGGATCATCGCTATCCGCGATGTCTGCGGCGAGAAGTTCCCCGAGATTGCCGCCAAGGCCATCAAGGAGGGTTGGGACGTGACCAAGACGGAACTGGAAGTGCTCCGTGCGCAGCGCCCCAAGGCCCCGGCCGCCCATATCCCCGACAGCACCATGTCCGGCAGCGTGCTGGAAGCGGCCTGCATGCTCACTGGCGGAATGAAGGGTGATGCCATGGTCAGCAGCTATGGCGAGAAGGCCGTGGAAGCTGCCGAAAAACGATTCCATCGCGGCATCGGCCTGCAGGAGCTTCTGCTGGAGGCGGCCTGGGCCAATGGCTACGACGGCCGCAACTTCCGCGACAGCCGGGCCGTGCTGCGGTTCGCCTTTGGCCTGGGCATCCAAGCTCAGGGCTATAGCACCATCGATATCAGCGGCATCCTCAGTAACGTCGCCAACAAGTTCCTGCTGGAGGGGTTCTTCAGCGTCGAGCGCACCTGGCGGAACATCTGCGCCATCCGCAACGTCAGCGACTTCAAGACCATCACCAGTTACCGCCTGATCGGCAACGATCAGTACCAGGTCGTGGCCCCCGGCGGCGAGCTCATGCACGGCACCCTGGGCAACGAGTCCTACAGCAACAAAGCCGACACCTACGGCCTGATGCTGTCCGTCGATCGGCGCGACATCATCAATGATGACCTGGGCGCCATCACCACGCTGCCCCGCAAGTTCGGCCGCGGCAGCGGGCTGAAGATCAATGATATCTTCTGGACCATCTTCCTGGCCAATAGCGCCTTCTTCACCGCCGGCAACAAGAACTACGTCACCGGCGCCGACACGGTGCTGGGCATCGACGGCCTGAGCAAGGTCGAGAAGGCCTTCGCTGACCAGACCGACAGCGACGGCAAGCCCATCGGCATCCAGCCGGCGATCATGCTGGTGCCCACGGCGCTGAGCGCCATGGCGACCATGCTGTACAAGAGCCTGGAGATCCGCGACACCACCGCCAGCACGAAGTACCCGGTGGCCAATCCCCACCAGAACAAGTTCCGCGCCGAAGTCAGCCGCTACCTGTCCAACGCCAGCTACAGCGGCAACAGCGAGAAGGCCTGGTATCTGCTGGCCGATCCGCAGGACCTGCCGGTGATCGAGGTGGCGTTCCTCAACGGCCAGGAATCGCCCACCATCGAGACGGCCGATGCGGACTTCAACGTCCTGGGCATCCAGATGCGCGGGTATCACGATTTTGGCTGTGCCCTGCAGGATCCCCGCGGCGGCGCCAAGAGCAAGGGCGAGGCTTAAACGGTTGCTTCTTCTTCGTCGGAAGGGCTTGTCGGCAGGCGTTGTAGCCGACCCCAAGGGAGCCTAATGAACCTTGCGTTACAGACAAGGCATTCGCGATGAGCACCGAGCACAGAGCGGCCCTTGTATTCCGTGGAGCCGTAAGTACCGGTAGCTCCAAGCGCACGAGAACCACACTCCGGGCAACGCCATTGCCAAAAGGCACAAAAAAATGAAATCGCAACACCGATTGCAAGCAGAAGCGCAACGGAACCAAGCACGACGATAACGATGATGCTCAAAACCAATTTCATAAAAGAGATTTTACACAGGAGACAAACCTATGGCACGGGCGACTTTTGTACAGGACGGCAACTCGGTTGACTACACGCCGGGCTCTGCTGTGGCCGCCGGCGACGTGATCGTTCAGGGCACCCTGGTCGGCATTGCCCGCACTCCCATCGCGGCCAGCATCCTGGGCAGCCTGGCTGTCCGGGGCATCTTTGATGTCGTCAAGGCGGCGGTCGAGATCGCTGCCGGCGCGGCTGTCTACTGGGACGCTGACGGCGATCCCGTGGGCGGCACGGCCGGCACCGGCGCCGCGACTACCACGCGCACCGGCAACACCTTCATGGGCTTTGCCGTCGCGGCCGCTGCCGACACGGCTGCCACAGTCCGCGCCGATCTGCGCAGCGTCGAAGCCGCCGCGGCTGAGACGCTGGGCCTGGGCGATCTGTCCGATGTCGGCCCCGTCAGCTACACCGCCGGCAAGGTGCTCGTTGCTGATGGCAACAGCCTGGAGACGGTTGCCGTCTCGGGCAACGCCACCCTGGCCGCCACTGGCGCCCTGACTGTCACCGGCGCGGCCGTCGGCGACACCAAGGAGATCACCTTTGGCACCAGCAAGCTCGTGCGCAGCGGCAACAACGTCATCGCCACGCTGCCGACGGTTGATCCGGCCGTCGCCGGAGCGTTGTGGGTCGATGGCGTTGCGGTGAAGGTCTCGGCCGGCGAGTAATCGGTAATGGCTGACATGCTGGAACAGGCTGTGAATTGGCTCAATGAAGTGCGCGGCCAGCACCTGTCCCGCCAGGTCAGCTACAGCCGCGGCGGCCAGTCGGTACAGGTCGCCGCCACGCTGGGCAGCACTCGCTACGACGTGGTTGACGACACCGGCGCGGTGATGCAGGCGCGAGCGACGGACTTCATCGTCTCGGCCGCGGACCTGATCCTGGGCGATGCCCAGATCACGCCCCGGCCGGGCGACCGGATCAGCCTGGATGGCAAAGTCTTCGAGGTGCTGGCCCTGGCCGGCGGCAGTCATTACCGCTGGTGCGATCCGGCCGGGGCAATGCTGCGGATTCACAGCAAGCAGGTGGAGTAGCACGTGAACGACTTCATCACACAACCGATCGTGCAGTACGGGTTCCTGGGCTTCTCGGCAGTTCTGCTGGGCCTTGTGATCTGGCTGATCCAGAAGCTCCTGGGCGTACTGGAGGCCAATAACTCCATTATCACAGCCAACACCGAAGCCGTGCGCGACCTGGCGGCGATGACCGCCGATCTGCTCAAGCTCAATCGCTCGCTCCATGACAAGATCATCTCGCGGCCGTGCATCGCGCGACGGGAGGTCTGCGATGGCCAATAAGAAGGTATGGCTGCGGGCGGCGGACGTGATGATCGACGAGCAGACCGGTGCGATCCTGGTCCAGATCGGCGGTAGCGTTGCCATTGATCCCCAAGCCATGATCGACGGCCTTGGCGCGGGCAAGACCCTCGCTGATCTCAATGCCACCCTGGCGAATCTCTCGCGGATCCCGGCCCTGGGGCAGGCCCTGGCAGCCGCCTCCGTTCCGGTGGTGTTGACGGCGGCGCAACTGGCCGGCCTCACCTCCAACATGCCCAGCGGCGTCAGCACTCCGCTTGCGGCCCTGGCAACAACCAACGCCTGGGACGCCAATGGCGAGTTGGCCATCCCCGCCGGCTCGCTGTTCCTGCATCTGTACCTGACCGAAGATATGTTCCTGGTCGCCAGCACCTCTGCGGACGAACCCGCCGGCGGCGCGGACGGGGCCTTCTATCCCAAGGGCCAGGTGCATCTGATACCGTGCCGGGGCCAGACCAAGCTGCACAACAAGAACGCCACCGCCGCCGCGGGCACGATCTACGCCACGGCCTTTCTGGCGGAGGGAGCGTAGCCCATGAGCGCCCGGAAAACCGACCTCTACAAGCTGCTGGCCCGCCCGCCCAAAAACGTGCAGGCCGAACTGCAGGCGGCATGGGATGCCCTCGTGGCTGCCTTTGGTGCGCTGCCCAAGGCCAAGCGCAAGAAGGTCCAGCAGGAGATGGATGACGATCTGATCGCCAGCCTCCCGCCCCCGTGGCGCGTTCGCATTGCCGCAGCCCTTACCGCCAAGCGTGAGAAGGAGTATGCCTGATGAGCACCTTCACCTGGCGGGGCAATGACAATCGCTGGAGCTACGCCGGCAACTGGATTGAGAATCAGGTGCCGCCGGACGGCTCTGACGTGGTGATCGATGCCGGCAACGTCATCGTCACGTGGCCTGCCCTGGCCCCGACGGCTCCAGTCACGCTCAAGAGCCTGACCATCAACCTGAGCGACCGCGCCGGGGCCGCTCAATTGATGAACAATGGCTTCCCCAATGGAGCGATCTCCGTCGCTGAATCGTTCACGCTTACCAATGCTGTCGGCGCCCGGCAGGATATCACCCTGGGCACCTACGATGGTGCGAAGATTCAACTCCTCGACGGCTGTGTCGCCAGTGTCGTTCTGGACTGCTCGTTGAACACGGCGGCCCTCTTTATGAACGTCAACAGCGGCGCCTTCCTGGAGATGACCGAACAGGTGCCCGGCGTCGTCGGCGTTGGCGGGCTTTATCT
This sequence comes from Planctomycetaceae bacterium, assembly GCA_039680605.1. Classification (NCBI taxonomy): domain Bacteria; kingdom Pseudomonadati; phylum Planctomycetota; class Planctomycetia; order Planctomycetales; family Planctomycetaceae; species Planctomycetaceae bacterium. The sequence continues at coordinate 46,123 of JBDKTA010000025.1, forward strand.
TGCGGATGAGGTAGCCCACCAGGGCACCATCACCTGCCATTCCCTTGGGAACATCAGCTTTCCGCAGGTGCTGGGAGAGGGGTGCATCCTCAATATGCATGGCCCTGCCGCGATCTGGGCGGGATTCCAGGTCGATGGCCAGGCCACGGTCAATCTGTTTGATGAGTCCACGATTCTGGGCATGAGCGTCAACTCGCACTTCACGATCAACGCCAGGCAGGGAGTCTCCCTGACATACTGCGCCGTGAATGAAGATTTTATCATCAACGCCGAGGGGCCGGTGCTGATTGCGGGGGCGACTGGGGCCGCGGGCAAGGCTATCGGCGTCAATATTCTCTCGCCGCAGGCCGAGTGCCTCCAGATGGAAATCGCCGACGTGGCCGTGAATGTCCTGGGCCGCTATGCCCGCGGCATGTCAGGCACGATGGCCAGGTGCTGACCCAATGGCAACGATCATCGACATTGCGGATGCGGTTGCAGCGGCGTTGAACGCCCACACGTTCAGCGCGCCGCTGACTGCCCGCCGCTCGTATCGGCCGGTCTTTGATCTCAAGGAAATGAAGACCCTGCACGTGACGATCGTGCCCAAGGGCGCGGAGATGACCGCCGCTGGCCGCGGGCTGGAGCAGACCGACGTGCAGATCGACGTGGCGGTGCAGAAGAAGCTCTCGGCCGATACCGCCGCCGAGACCGGCGAGATCGATGCCCTGATGGGCCTGGTCGAGCAGATCGCGGCCGTGATCCGCCAGAAGCGCCGCTTCGCGCTGCATGGCGGCGGCGATGCGGTGTGGATCAAGACAGACAACGTGCCCATCTTCTCCCAGGAGCACCTGGGCGAAATGCGGCAGTTCACCAGCGTCCTGACGCTGACGTTGCGGGTGATTGGATGAGTGCTGAGCGAGCAAAGCGAGTCGAAGCATGATCGGCATGGACATTAAACAAGCCAAGGCAATGTTCTTTGACCCCAAGAAGGTCATCGACGCTGCCGAGCGGGCGACGCAGAAGGTGCTGTCGAAGTTCGGCGCCTTCGTGCGCCAGACGGCGCGGGGCAGCATTCGCTCGGGCAAGAAGCCTGCCGCGCCGGGCCGGCCGCCGCACTCGCACACCGGGCTGCTCAAGCGGTTCATCTTCTTTGGCTATGACCGCCAGAGAAAGAGCGTCGTTATCGGCCCGGCCAAGCTCAATGCTCGGTCCAGTGACACGGCCCCTGAAGCCTTGGAGTACGGCGGCGACACGAAGGTCATCGCCGGCTCGCGCCGCCGCGGGCGGGTCGTGAAGAAAGTGTCTATCGAAAGCCGGCCCTTCATGGGACCGGCATTTGCCAAGGAACAGCCCAAGCTGCCCGCCATGTGGCGAGACAGCGTGAAGTAGGAGTATCCCCATGGGAAAAATCACAGGCGCCGACTGCAAACTCTATCACAACACCGGCACGCATGCAGTGCCGGTCTGGGACGAGGTGCCCAACGTCAAGGATCTGAACCTGACGCTGGAGAAGCCCGAGATCGACATGTCCACCCGCGGCAACGGCGGCTTCAAGGCCACCGGCGTGGGGCTCAAGGACGCCACGGTCGAGTTCGAGATGCTCTGGGACACCGCCGACACGGACTTCACCGCCTTCCAGACCGCATGGAACGCCGGCACGCCCATCGAGCTGGCGGTGATGGACGGCGATATCACCGTGCCGGGCCATCACGGGCTGTGGGCGACGATGAACGTGCTGAAGTTCAGCCGCAAGGAGCCCCTGGAGGGGCCGGTGGCTGTGGATGTCTCGCTCAAGCCCGCCCCGGCGGCTGTCACCCCCGAGTGGTACGTCGTGCCCGCGCCCGAGCCTGAGGAGTAGTCGCATGCGAATGTTCAAGGATACCGAGAACCGCACCTGGCAGGTGGCCGTGAACGTCGGCTCCATCAAGCGCGTGCGTGACGTGCTGGGAATCAATCTCCTGGAGATGATCGAGTCCAAGGAAATGCAGGCCCTGATCACCGACCCGATGCAGGTGGTGGACATCCTCTACGTCATGTGCGGCGAGCAGATCGAAAGCCGCAGCCTGTCCGCCGAGCAGTTCTACGCCGGCCTCGTCGGCGACGTGCTGGGCGACGCTGCCGACGCGCTGCTGGAGGATCTGGTGGATTTTTTCCCGCGGGGCCGCCGCGAGCTGCTGCGCAAGGCGGCCGGCAAGTGCAGGACGCTGGTGGACCGTGTCCTGGCGGCGGCGACAGCGAGGCTGGACAGCGGCCAGATCGAGACGGAACTGGAGAGCCTCTTGCGACAAGAGTATGGGCCAACGTCTGGCACTACGCCGGCGTCCTCGGAGTCGATCCCCGCCCCCTGACGCTGCGGGAGCTGGACCTGATGGTGCAGGGCCGCCTGCGCAGCACTTGGGCGCAGACGAGCCTGCTGGCGGCGCTGATTGCCAACACGGTGCGGGATGAAAAGAAGCACCCCGAGCCGTTCGTGCCGGCCGAGTTTGATCCGTATGCAGATAGCCCCCGGCCGCAAAAGCGCGGCACGCCGATCACGGCGGACAATATCGAGATTCTGAAAGTATTCGTTAGCGGCCAAACGCCGCAGAAAGGACGCCGAACATGAACGGATGCATGAAGATCGTTTTGGTCGTGCTGCTGGTGCTGGTGCTGAATAGCGCCGGCTGCGGGAATGTCTACCTCCACGGCGAGGCGGCCACGGCCGTCGAGACCTCGGCGATGGACAGCTACCTGGCCACTCAGAAGGCCGCCGCCGATCCGGCCGTGCCCGATTGGTCGAAGGCTTACTTCGAGGAGAACTTCCGCCAGTGGCGATCGTTCGCGCGATCGGCTCGCCGCGATACCAACTGGGGTCCCAAGCTCCCCAGTGAAGTCGCCGCACAGGCCCCGGCTGCCGGGGGTGCCCAATGACGGACACCTCTGACCGCATCCAGGCGATCCTGGACAAGATCCCGCCCGAGCAGAAGCAGTTGGCTGCTGATCTGCTGGCCCAGTACGGCAGCAAGCTGCTGTCGATGGCCCGCGAGGATGCATGGGCCTACCTGCGCCGGCTGGGGGCGGGCGACCTGCAGGCCGCGGCCGAACTCGATGCGCAGCTCAGCGACGCGGAGTTCATCGCCCGCATCAAGACCAACACGGCCCGCTGGGAGAGCGTCGAGCGGTACAACCAGGTCCGCGAAGACATGAAGACGGATTTTCTGCTGCGGCTGGCGCCGGCGATGGCGTCGATGCTTGCAGCCATGGTGGGTCTTTAACGCAAAGGAATGCGACATGAACATCAGCAAGATTCGCGAGTTCTTGAAGGGCAAGAAGGCTTACATCACCGCCGCCATCGGGTTGCTGGGCGCCCTGGCTGCCTGGGCGGATGGCCAGATCGACATTCTGGCACTGCTGGCGGCGATCTGGGCGGCGGCACAGACGTGCTTCATCCGGGCGGGCATTGCCAATGAGGTACAGAAGACGTAGCTGTGTACGACCCAGAAACTACCAGAATCGCCACCACGGCTTCTTGGCATTGGCCGCCTCGACGAGAGTCTTCTCGGGATAGTAGCGTACCTGGCCTGTTTCATCGACCGTCAGTTGGCGATTGCGCCCAAACTGTGTGGCGCCGGCTGCCCGGTTCCAGGCTTGCACAAATGCATCGCGATCCTTCCACCGGCTGAGACAGGTACGATGCACGACAGAGTCGTCAAGAGGCTGGATGAGCGGGTCATAGGAGCCTAGGAAAGTGAAGCCAATGATATCGTCACTCTCCGACACGACACAGCCGCATAGCGGGCATTTTGTGCTATCTGGTTCGAAAAGAGCCATTGGATGATTCTCCGAATCGGCCAGGTGAATGTAGCAGATGCCTTCGCGCCATTCAATCAATCCGGGACAAGAGTCTGGCCAGAAGGCAAAAAAAAGACCGGCCCATCAGTGACAGGCCGGTCGGGTGTCCGGTAGGCGGGGGGGGACCTCCGGACAGGTTTCAATGTACCACGCTGCTCCCCAGCGTCAATAGGAATTAGCGGGCAAGAATGGCTGACACCAAAGGCATCCGGGCCGGGCGGGCGTATGTCGAACTCTTCGCCGATGGGACGAAGTTGGCGGCCGGGCTGCGCGCCGCGGCGGCCAAGCTCAAGGCCTTCGGGGCGGCCGTCTCGGGACTGGGTATAAAGATGATGGCCGTCGGCGGGGCCTTGGCGGCTCCCTTTATTGCCGGGGCAAGGGCCTTCGCATCGTTCGACGATCAGATGCGCATGGTCTCGACGATGCTCGATGATGCCGATGCGCACATGGCCGCATTCCGCGATGGCGTGCGGCGGCTGGCGGTCGAGTTCGGCGAAAGCACCGCCGTGCTGTCCAAGGGCCTCTATGACCTGCTGTCGGCGTCTGTCGATCCCGCCCAGGCCCTGGACGTGCTGAAGGTGGCGACGAAGGCGGCCAAAGCCGGGATGACGGACACGTCCGTTGCGGTCGATGGCCTTACCAGTGTCCTCAATGCCTTCCAGATGTCGGCGGACAGGGCCGGCCACGTAGCCGACGTTATGTTTCAGACGGTCAAGCGGGGCAAGCTGACGTTTCCCGACCTGGCGGCCAATATCGGCAAGGTCGCCCCCATGGCGCGGGCGGCGGGCATGTCGATGGAGAACATGATGGCGGCCATCGCGACGATGACCCGCCAGGGCCTCTCCACTGAAGAGGCGACGACGCGCCTGGTCAACATCCTCAAACAGGTTCCCGAGCAGGCGGGCGATCTGGCGGCCCTGGCTGCCAAGTACGTCGGCAAGAACCTCTCGCAGATCCAGATCGACTTCCCCGAGGTCCGCGCCGCCGGCGGCATTGCCGCTCTGGCCGCCGACATGGGAGGGTTCCGCAAAGACCTGGCGCTGATGCAGCAGGCCGCCGGCAGGACAGACGAGGCGTTCGGCCGCATGACCGGCGGCGTGTCGTTCGTGATGGCCAGGGCCAAACAGGCGCTGGAGGAGGTGATGACGGTCATCGGTGAGGCTTTGGCGGATGACCTCAAATCGCTGGCGGACCGGCTGACCCGGATCGGAGCGGGGGCAGCGCAGTGGATCAGCCAGAACCGGGAGCTGGTGGTGACGGTCGCCAAGGTCGCTCTGGCGACTGTGGCCGCGGGGGCGGGCGTGTTCGTGCTGGGCAAGGCCATCGCTGGTCTGGGCAGTGTGCTCGGTATGGTGGGCACGGGCATCAAGTTCGTGATCGCGGCGCTGGGGGCGCTGCTGTCGCCGGTGGGTTTGGTCATCGCCGGGATCGTCGGCGCCGTGGCGGCATTCTTGCTCTTGACCGACACCGGCCAGAAGGTCCTGGAGTGGCTCAAGGGCAAGTTCGGCGAACTGGCGGACGAAGCCAAGGCCACGTTCGGCGCCATCGGCGAGGCCCTGGCTGCGGGCGATCTGAAGCTGGCCGCCCAGGTGCTGTGGGCGTTCCTCAAGCTCCAGTGGGCCAAAGGCACCGGCTGGCTGCTGGGCAAGTGGTACGACTTCAAGGAAAAGCTCGTCCAGTGGGCCACGGAGGGCTTCTATGGGATCTGGGCAGCCTATGAGATCGTGGCCGCCAAGCTCAAGCAGGCGTGGGCGGCTTTGAAGCTGGCGTGGCGCACTGTCATGGCCACGATCCAGAACAAGGCCAACGAGATCGCCATCAACATCGCCCTGGACAGCAAGCTCAAGGAGGCAGAAGAGAACTACGCCAGCGGCAAGATCTCCAAAGCCGGATATGACCTTGCCGTGCGGTCCGTCAACGAGCAGCGGGGAACGTCGCTGAATCAAAACAACGCCGACTATCAGGCCGAGCTTGCCGCCGCGGCCGGTGAGGCAGCCGCCAAGAATACCCAGATCGAGCAGGAGAAGAACGCCACCCTGGCGGACATCGGCAACCGCAGCGCGTCGGCGCGGCTGGAGTTTGAGCGTAAGCGCCAGCAGGAACAGGAAGCTCTGGACGCTGACGAGAAGAAGGCCCGCCAGGAGTGGACGGACGCCGTCGAGCAGTCCGCCAAAGCCCGCAAGGCCGCCGAGGGCGCCGCTCCGCCCGCGTTGGGCACGCCCGGCAAACTCGTGCAGGACCTGACGGACCTGATGGCGCCGGGGCTGGCGCAGGACCGCATCAGCGCCGTGGGCACCTTCAGCGGCGGCGCCCTGGCGGGGCTGGCCGGCGGGGTCGAGCAGCGGGCCGTCGTCGCCGCCGAGAAGACCGCAGAGAACACCCGCAGGATCGTTGACCTGGCCAAGCAGCCGGGGGCGAGGTTCGCATAGGAGCAGCCATGGCCATCACCGTGCAGGAGAAGTTCGATTCGCAGGAGATAGCCAAGGATCAGGCCCAGCGCACGTACCTGGTCAGCGGGACCGACTGGGCTGATGCCGCCAAGGCCCAGGTGGATACGCTGCTGGGCGGCAGCACCTTCGACGCCAAGCCGTACTCGCACTGCCAGGTGGAGTACTATGGCCCGGCGACGTGGAAGGCCCAGGCGTACTTCATCGACCCCGAGAAGGCCGAGAAGCCCATCGGCGAGTCCAGCTACGAGTTCGATACCACCGGCGGCACGCAGCACATTACCCAGAGCAAGTTCACCACGATGAAGTTCGCCCCGCCGGGCAAGGTCGCTCCGGACTTCGGCGGAGCCATCGGCGTGACAAAAGACAGCGTGGACGGCTGCGATATCACCGTGCCGGTGTACGCCTTCAGCGAGACGCACGTGCTGGCCGATGCCGCCGTGACGCCTCAGTACAAGGCCATCCTCTTTGCGCTGACCGGCAAGGTCAATGACGCGATGTTCAAGGGCCTTAACCCGCAGGAGTGCCTGTTCCTGGGCGCCACCGGCTCCAAGCGCGGCAGCGGGGCCTGGGAGATCACGTACCGCTTCGCGGGCAACCCCAGCGTCGATGGGATTACCATCGGCGACATTGTCAACGTCAGCAAACTCGGCTGGGAGTACCTCTGGGTGCGCTACCAGGACGTGGAAGACGCCAACGCCAAGAGCATCGTCAAGCGCCCCCAGGCCGCGTACACGGAGAAGGTGTACGACTCCGCAAACTTCGCCTTGCTGGGGATCGGGACATGAGCGCCGGCCTAATCAAAAAGGTCCACAGCGGCGACCCGATGGTCATCCCGGCCTCGATGTACAACTCGATGGTGGACCTGGTGAACCAGTCCCGCGGCGGCAAGCTCGCCGGGGGAGCCGCCGCCAGCCAGACCGCCGCCCCAGCCGGCCAGGTCCTGATCCGCAACGACAGCGGCGCCGACCGCGCCCGCTACGACATCCTGGGCATCGACGGCCTGGTCTTCACGCCCGACGACGGCCTGGAAAACTTCCACAACCGCGTGACGCTCAAAGGTTCGACGCCGACGGAGGCCCACAAAGGCAAGTTCGTGATCCTGGCCGAACCCGCCGCAGCCGGAGAACTCGCCCGCGCCTACATCAGCGGCCTGTGCCCCGTGCAGTTGAAAATCGGCAGCGCCGACCACAAATACGCCGACATCGCCGCCAGCCAGTCCGGCTACCTGGCCACAGCCGAGACCGGCGCAGCCCAGATCCTCTACGCCGCTGACACTTCGGGCACCGTGTGGGGCGTCGTGCGCTTCGGCGCAGGCGAGAGCTTCGGCTCAGGCTGGACAATGAAGAAGCAGTACCGCCTCAAGCTCACGCCGGCAACCACGGACGGCAGCGTCATCTTCGACAGCCGCGACTGGCGGGAGCGTCTGATCCACTGCGAGATCCAATGCGTCTACGCCGCCCCGCCCCCGATCACACCCGAAAAGACCTACATGGACGCGATGTCCTCGACAAGCGTCCTGAAGGACACCCTATGGTGCGGTAACGACATCGGCAGCGCCCCCGAGTGGATCCCCCTCTGGTGGATCACCTTCGGCCTGCCCGGCTTCACATTCTGGCTTGAGATCGAGAAATCCACCGGCCGCCTCCGCTTCCGCTGGCAAAACTGCTCCGCACTCCCCGACCCGACCTGGTTCATCGGCCGATTCCTGGCGATGGAGCCGGTTCCTTCGGATGATTTCGGCGCCTGAGCTGCATTTCCGCCGAGCCGCAATTATTCCGAAGAATTCGGTCCAGACATGACCATATCTGTCATAGCGGGCTCCGATAATACGTGCAGAGGCATCGAGAGTGCGCGAGGGCACTGGCCCGACGACCGCACGGCAACCTGCTCGACAGAGTAAGGTGCCAACGCCAGCCCAGAGATGGGAACGATGTGGCCCGGCGGTATTGCCGGGCAATGCAGGAGCAACTATCTGCTCCGGCCGTCTCTCCTGGCTTTGATGACCTTCGGGATCAGTGCATTGAAAGGAGCGACAGTCATGGCACCGATGGGTCAGATTATCCGCGAGCTGATGGCAGAACGGGCGATCAAGTGCGAGAAGGTCAGCCGCTACAGCGTGACCGCTGACATCAGTGGCCGCAGCGGCAAGTGGCGGTGGATGTTCCTGTGGAATAAGACTGAAAGCATGATACTCAGCCTCAACTTCCTGCCAGTAATCGTGCCCCAGGAACGCCGGACGGAAATGTGCCGGTTCATGGCGAAGGCGAATGCCGACATTACCTTCGGCAACTTCCAGATGGATTCCTCTGACGGCTGGGCGTGCTTCCGGACGGGGATGCCCATCCTCAACTCCCGCCAGAAGAGAAGGGCCATCGCCGCGGTAGTCATTGATGGGTTGTGCACGATGGGCAAGTATCTGCCGACGCTCATGTCACTCGCCAAGGGCTTTGAGCCGGTGGATCAGCGTCCGCGGCACGAGCGATCAAAGAGCAAGGCAGCCATGCGCCGCCAGCGTGTAACGCAGTTCCGAGAGTATTTGCTGCTGATGAAGAAGCGGGCTCACGAAGAAGTCGGGGGGGCCTGCTTCCTGACCTTTTCAGCAGAGGTGCCCGAAGACCAAGTGCCCGAGGGGCTGGAGTCGCGGATGGTTCAGTTCATTTTCGAGGAGAAGTGGTTCGCCCTGGGACGTCCCCAACACGAGCATATTGCCCCAGGAGGCCGAACGTACCCTCAAGGAACGCTGCGGGTTCTACCGCGAAGCCGCCACGCCACAGGCCAACGTCAGCGAGACCAAGGACCTAGTGGAGTTCGACCCCCTCGGCCGAAAGTACATTTACGGCGATGAACAAGAAGCCGCCGAAGACGCCGCTTGGCTGCTGTATGACCTTTTCGCTTTGTCAGCCGACGCCGAGATCCGCGTCACCGCGGCCAGCTTTGAGGGCAACTATCACTATGAGAAGGATAAGCGCCTAACAGAAAAGCTGGAATCCTATTGATGTCGCTGGGACTCCACGGTATCATGATACCAAACATTCCCAGAGGAGTTCTGGCCGTGACGTATCATCAGTACAGCCTTAAGGGCGTTCCAGGGCCACTATGGGCGTGGGTCGAACAGCAGGCCATGGCCCGGGATATCGAGATCAACGACTTCATCTTCCGCGTTCTCGACTTCGCACGATGTGACTGGCGAGGTAAGAATCCGCTCGACGCGAAGCCTGTGGTGCGAGAGGTATCGGTTGCCAAAATCGCCGAGCCCAAGGCACAATTTTGTCTTCGTATTGGCGAGTATGGTCATATCTGGCAATGGGTCATCGAACAGCACCGGGGAACCAAGCAACCCATAAAAACAATTGTCCTTGGCGCGATTGAGCGTGCCCGCATCGGTTGGACGCCGCTCTTCGAGTCAGAGACATTAGTACCCCAACCAAGACCGGCTATCATCCCCTTTACGTTCATCGACTTGTTTGCCGGAATCGGCGGTTTTCGGGTGGCATTGCAGGGCAAACTTGGGGGGGCATGTGTCTTCTCCTCTGAATGGGACCGATTTTCCGCGCAAACTTACGCCAAGTGGTTCGGCGAGCCGCCAGTGACTGAAGACATCAGAAGAGTTCCAACGGAGACAATCCCGGATCATGATATCCTTGCAGCAGGCTTTCCCTGCCAGCCGTTCTCGATCGCGGGTGTCTCTAAGAAACTCAGCTTGGGCCAGAAGCACGGCTTCGAATGCAAACGCCAAGGCAATCTCTTCTTCCGAATCTGCGATATCGCACATGCAAAGCGGCCCAAGGTGATGATTCTGGAGAACGTCAAGAACCTGCGATCGCACGACCGTGGCCGAACTTGGCTGGTTATCCAACAGGAGCTCAGACGGATTGGGTACGAACCTAGGGCCGAAATCATAGATGCAGCTGCATACGTTCCACAACATCGGGAGCGCATTATCATCGTCTGCTTCCGCACCGATCTCTACGGCACGGCTGAAGACTTCAGGTTCCCTGTGCCACCATCCGGTCAAAGACCAGCGATCAGGAACATTCTCGAGGATCGTCCGGACGGCCGTTACATTCTGACCGATCATCTCTGGGCGTATCTGCAGCGATACGCTAAGAAGCACCGGGAAAAAGGGAATGGTTTTGGTTTTGGTCTGACGCCCCTGGATGGCATCTCCCGCACACTAAGCGCCCGGTACTACAAAGACGGATCCGAGGTGCTCGTTCCGCGTCGTCCCACAGACCCTTCGTCTTCGGACAGGGGAGCGCAGAATCCTCGCCGGCTTACGCCTGTTGAGGCAGGAAGACTGATGGGATTCAACTTTGTTCGCAACAGAAATGACATCCCTGTTTCGGACACGCAGGCCTACAAACAGTTTGGCAATGCCGTTGTTCCAGACGTCATCGAAGCCGTTGCCATCAACGTACTTCGATATATGGCTGAACGCAAAACTTCGAGCAGCAGGGGGAGCGCTAAGCAACGCATCGCTCTTCGAGCGAAGCGATTACTGAAGCAAAAGGTGCTGCAGTCTGCAGGTGTTGGCGGCGCGGGGGCATGATATGGACGTCCATTCCCGAATCCAGCGGAGCCAGAACATGGCCTCCATCAGGGCAAAGAATACGAGTCCTGAGATCGCCATCAGAAAGCTCCTTCACCGAGAGGGCTTTCGGTTCAGGATACATTCCAGTAGCCTCCCTGGCAAGCCTGACATTGTGCTGCCGAAATATCATGCAGTGATCCTTGTGAACGGATGCTTCTGGCACCTTCACAGGTGCTGTCTCTCCAAGCTCCCGCAGAGCCGCGCAGACTGGTGGAGGAGAAAGCTGGAGGGGAATCGGCAGAGGGATCTTGCAGTAAGACGAGCTCTCATCCGAAGTGGTTGGCGCGTTCTGACCATCTGGGAGTGCGCCTTCAGGGGCAAAGGGAGCGTGAGCGAGGCCATGCGGAAGATCGCAGATGAGGCGGCGATGTGGCTACGATCTACGTCAAGAGAGCGCCAGCTATCGCGGTGACGGCTTGCAGGCGTCTGCCCGATCTGGTTGAATGTCGCCGGAATGAGATGTTGCAGACTTCGTTGTTGGTACGGCTTAACGGGGATACAGCTTTGGCTATGGGCGATCAGGTTGCTGGAGCTTCTTCAAACGCCGCTTGGATGCTCGACGGCGACAACATCTGTATTCGAATGCAGGACGGGCAATGGCTATATCCCACCGCCATGGAAATCGTTGGTGCAGAGTTCAAAAGCAGGCTTAACATCAGAGGAGCCCAGTTGCAGGAGCCACCATCGTTATCGCTTCAGGAGATCAGCTTTGCGCGTTTTCCTCTCAGTGTGAGGCTTTGTTTGTCAACGGCAGGTGAAGGTGAATGCAGCTGCTTTGTTGAAGGAACAGATGCCGATAACCGGGTGCCTTTAACCTGGCCAACAACCGATCAGATTCTTATCGACGGAAAGTGGTTTCCTCTTGTACACGAAGACGTGGCGGCTGTGAGGGACGCTTTGAGAGAGGCAAATGTCCCGTCGCCTGGCCAGCTGACACTCCGCCAATATCTCGCGATCATCCGTCAGGGCAGGCCTCAGGTCGTAGTAGACTCCAGTGCTGAGGCAAAGCATTGCACTTCCATGGTTATCCACAGCATTCCGGCCGATCCGGGGTTTTGTGGAACCCTGTACCCTTACCAAGAAGTGGGTGTCCGGTGGCTGCAGGCGGTGACCGCAGAGGGCCTAGGCTGCGTCTTAGGCGATGAAATGGGCCTCGGGAAGACCGTGCAGATCATCCGGTTGCTTGTCGGAGAGAGGCCTAGTCGCAGCCAACCAGCGCTGATAGTAGCACCTGCGACGCTGCTCGAAAACTGGCGTCGTGAGATCACGAAGTTTGCCCCAGGACTGCGAGTCGCTATCCATCGAGGTCAGGGCCGCACCGGCTTCCCTGCCCAACTAGCGTCGCATGATGTTGTTTTGATTTCCTACGATTTGGCTGCCAGAGATCTCTCTCTTCTGAAGATGGTCCCTTGGAACGTGGTCATTCTTGACGAAGCTCAGGCAATTAAGAACCCAAACACAAGGCGGTCGCTATCAGTCAAAGCTATTGGGAGACGTGTGGGCATTGCCGTGACGGGTACGCCGGTCGAGAACCGCCTGCGGGATCTCTGGTCGATCATGGACTTCACATGCCCGGGCTTCCTCGGCACCCTCAATGACTTCGAGCAACGCTTCACTGATTCAACCAAGGACGCGATCCTTCTAGAGCATATTGTTACCCCTCTGTTGCTGCGACGACAGGTCAAGGACGTCGCTGCGGATCTTCCCGAGCGGATTGACATACCACAAGCGGTTGAGTTGTCCGCTGTTGCTGCCAATGAATACGAGATTCTGCGTGCGGCGATCGTCGAAAAGTATGGAGCGGCCGCCACACTGGTGGCCCTGATAAAGCTGAGAATGTTCTGCGCCCATCCGTTCCTGATCAACCAGGCAGAAGGCGATCCGGCTCACTACAGCACGAAATATGAGCGACTTCTTGAATTGATGGATGAAATCATAGTCGTCGGTCACAAGGCGATTATTTTCACTTCATTCCAGGGAATGGCGGATCTTCTGAGGCAGGATATGAGCCGGCGCTATAGATGTTTCTGCGAAATCATTGATGGCCGCACTTGTGTCGAATCGCGGCAGCCGACTGTCGATGCCTTCCAGGAATATGCCGGAGCTGGCGTGCTTGTTCTCAATCCGAGAGCCGCTGGCACCGGATTAAACATCACGGCCGCCAATCATGTGATTCATTACAACCTCGAATGGAATCCGGCAATTGAGGACCAAGCCACAGCACGGGCATTTCGACGCGGCCAAAAACGTCCGGTGACAGTCCACCGGCTCTTCCACCCTGGCACGGTTGAGGAAGTGATTGATGACCGGGTGCAGCGGAAGCGAGAACTGGCACGGACAGCGGTTGTCGGGACGGAGGGTAGCAGAGTGAATAAGGCAGATATTGTGCGGGCATTGAGCCTCAGTCCGCACGCCCATGGAGAGCAAGCATGAAGAACGAAAGGCCATCGGCAATAACAAAGATTCTCAGCCGCAATGACACGGGTGAAACTGGCGGTCATCAAGCTGGGATTCTTGTACCACGAAATCTTCAGGTGCTGTCCTTCTTCCCCAGCTTGGACAGAGCGACGAAGAATCCTCGCCATCTGCTACTCTTCACCGATACTCTTGGGGAAAGTTGGTCTTTTGCATTTATCTACTACAACAACACCTTCTTCGGCGGAACCCGAAATGAGTACCGGCTCACCAGAATGACTCCCTATCTAAGGTCGCGCAACCTGAAAGCAGGTGACAGAATCACCTTGCGAAGGGATACTAACGGGCAGTATACAATCGAATGCACCCAGCAGCACCAGAGCAGGCGCGGGTCAGATGGTGTCCTGCATCTTGGAACCGGGTGGAAGGTCATCCGTATATAACCTGTCATTAATCCTGATGGGAAAGGAGAATTTGTGCCTACTATAAAAAAGAAGCTGCCGCCAAATCCGTCGCGACTGATTGAGGGCCTGCGAGATACAGGCTACGACTTCAATACAGCGTTGGCAGATATCGTTGATAACTCAGTCGACGCGGGGGCCGACCTTGTCGATATTCGTATCCAGATGGATACTGATGGGGACATTCTTGTTACTGTAGCCGATAATGGCTGCGGAATGGACGAGCAAACCCTGTTGGACGGTATGACATATGGAGCCCAGGGGAGCGGCGATCCCCAGAGGCTCGGAAAGTTTGGATTGGGCCTGAAGACCGCGTCAACAGCGTTTTGCCGGCGACTGGCAGTGGTCACGCGCTCTAGCGGCAAGGCAGATCCGCTGAAGGCCACTTGGGATCTGGATCATGTCGTGAAAGTCTCCGAATGGGAACTCCTGATGGAGGAGCCCAAGAAGGCCGAAATCGACCTTCTGAACAAGGCCGCAAATAATCATTCCGGCACTTTGGTGATTTGGGACAAGGTTGACCGGGTCTTGAAAGCATATGCGAATCCAGGCGGTAGTGCTGCTCGCAACGCCATAGAACGGGTTGCGGACAGCTTCCGGCAGCATGCCGGGATGATCTATCAACGGTTCCTGGACCCGAAGGATAAGCGTGCTCGCACGATCACGATGAATCTTAACGGCATTCCCATCGAGGCATGGAATCCCTTCTGTGAGGATGAGGAGGAGACTGAGATGGTGGCCTCAGAGAAGGTGCCGGTTGAGTCAGAGAGCGGCAAGAAGACCCACTTCACGATCCGGGCCTTTATTTTACCCAGGAAGGAACAGTTCACTTCTGAGGAGGCTCACGCGCGAGCTAGGCTGTCCAACAGCATGCAGGGCATTTACATCTACCGTGAGAACCGCCTGATCCACCCTGCCGACTGGATCGGTATGTTCAGCAAAGAGCCTCACCTCACGCTCTTGCGGGTCGAGTTCTCTTTCGACCACAAGCTTGATGACGCTTTCCAGGTTGATATCAAGAAGTCAAGAATTTTACTCAACGAAGCCCTTTATGACTACGTACTGAACCAGTTTCTCCCGGCTCCACGAAACGCGGCAAACGAAAGGTATCGCAAGGGGCAGCGGAAGAAAGGCGACGAACAGGCAAAGAACGCGCACGCTGATTCTGACCGCAATATTCAAGCAAAGGAAGAAGACCTTCGCATGGCGGACATCCAGGTCCGCGATCCAAAGAAGAACGAGGTGGAGGTGACAAACAGGAGTGGGCATTTTGTTCTGAAGCTTAAAGTTGGGGCCGCCAGCAACAACGGTCAGATGAACGTGCAGACCGTCAGCAGCATAGATGATGGGCTCCTATGGGAACCAGCATTGGCCAGCGGTCACCATGCTGTGCGCATCAACACGGGGCATCCTTACTACCATAAAGTCTATATTCCTAATCACTCTTCCGGAGTCACAGTACAGGGGATGGATTCTCTGCTGTGGGCTTTGGTTGAGGCAGAGCTTGGAACCATCAGTGAGGCGACCCTCAATCATTTTCATGACCTGAGATTCGAAGTCTCTAGGCTTCTGAGAAAGCTGGTTGAGGACCTCCCTGAGCCAGACCTGGATGGCAACGGACAAGAAGATGATCAAGCCTGAAGACCTGGCTGCTTTCCTTACCGTTCGTTTTGGACTGCCCGTTATCGCGGACAGCAGACGCCTTCCAGAGGGGCAGCAACTAACTGTGCGCCCTGCAGATGTTCCCCGAACCATTGGCTTCTCTGTCTCCTTTGTCGTTGGCTGGCGCGCGATAGAGGCGCATTTTATGCCTGCCAGCTATGCGGTAGAACTCGTGCAGGCAATGCAAGCAGCAACAGTTGACCAGAAAGCCGCCTTTCGGATCTTCGCCGCTTCAGCAGTTCAGAAGGGTGCACCAATCAAAATGACCATCGGTGGGATACCGGCTGACCCTGCCGCCCCGGATACTTGGCCATCTGCATGGCGATCTGTGGAGTTCTCGATGCGAAAGGGTGCCTTGGTTATTACACCGGAAGACCCGCTGCGCGAAACACAGACGGTCTTTCCGTGGGCGGCAACTTTCTTTGGCATTACGCTCGCGTTGCTCCCGCTTGAGCCTGCGGAGAGCGCTGTACCAGTGGGCGAGGCGGAAGGAGCCGTCACGCTTGCCAAGGTAAGGCGGTATGAGAGGAGCCGCATCAATCGAGCTGCTTGTATCGAGATAAACGGTGTTCGCTGTTGTGTCTGTGGTTTCCACTTCGGAGAGCAATACGGCCGGGTTGGCGATGGTTTCATCCATGTGCACCATCTTGAGCCATTGTCTATGATGCAGGAATCATATGTTATTGATCCGGCAATTCATCTGGTTCCAATCTGCCCGAACTGTCACTCAATGGCGCACCGCAAAACTCCACCGTATACACCTGCAGAGCTGAAAGAAATGCGAAGCCTTGGCATCCAGAGTGGACTGCACAACTAGATCATCTATGAACTTAAGGCTGATGCGATCACTTTGGGTGACTACCCTCGCCAGCTTTGGCCGCAGTAGCTGATTGTTAATGCGTACCAGACCGGGCCGTCGGTTGTTGCCGTCCCAAGAGCACTTTGCCATCTACCCGATCTGACGGTCCTCGTGATACTGACGCAGCACCTCGCGGATGATGAGATCGCTCTGCGCCGCGTGGGCATACAGGTGCTGCCAGTAGTATTGAAGCGGGCGCCTATTCAGGCACCGTTGGCAATTTTCTGAACGACTAGTCAGACATGCCCGGGCCGCCGCGGCGTCGGCAGGCCCTCCGGCGTGCCACATGTCATTGGCAATCTCCTTTTGAATGTCCTGGATGTCGCACATGAGCGTGCGTCCCCAGAACTCCGCTAGCCTGAACAACCTGTCGAGATTAGCAACCTTGGGTTGGTCGGCCGGATCGAGGGCCTCCAGCGTTGCTACCAACTCCCTGGCTCCTTGCTCGATAAACGCGACCTTGAATTTGCCCACGGCGGATCGCCAGCGTGGATGAAAATGTTCGGCTGTTTGGTCTAAGCTTGTCCAGTCCAGCGGCGGCGTGTCGCCCTTGCGGTCTCCACGATTAGAATCGTGGCACGAGGGAATCAGATTGTCCGGATGTACGGACAGGAACGGAAACGCGCTTTTCGGGAGGAAGTGGTCCAGCTCAGTGCTCTGAAGTTGGTTGTCGCAGTAGGGGCAGATACTGAAGACGGGTTCACGGAGGAACGCCTGCCGAGTCAGATGGCCATTCCCTTGGCACACCGAGTCAGGATACCCGAGGTCTTGGCGCAGCCAAGGCTCGTAAAAGTCCAACAGAAGGTTCTTCATCGCTCGGCGTGCATGCGCCCCCTCCCAGAACGCCGCATCCGTTTGAGTAAGATGAACGCCAACCGGAGCAGTATACAACTCACGGAAGCGATGTTGTTCCCCCATGATGCGGAGCAGCTCGTCCTTGGCTGCCCGGTCGGCCGATGCCACCGTGTTCATCCACGGCTGGCGGCGGCCATTCTGATTCCCCCAGAATCGGCAAACCCAGTCCGAGTCAACTGCCGGCCATGCGAGCCGCTGCAGCCAGGGAAGGTCTACCACTGCTCCTTCCGGCAGCGCGCAGAGCGATCGCACAAGCTGACATTGCAGCTCGACGATGCGTAACATGCGCTGGCGCTCTTGCGAATCAGGGACCGGGTGTATCATGCGTCAGTTCGTCCAGCAGTTTCTGTAATCTGGCCCTCGGCCAGCCGCCGCCAATCTTTGCCACCAGCCGCTCAAGTGCGTCTCGAGTGTCCGCAGTCCAGTCTTCGGCGAGTTTCTGCCTTAGCACCTCGTCAGCCCGCGACCCGATGCACTCGGCTGTCTCGAACACGTGCAGCATCACCCGCCCCGGTTCGGCTCCGAACGTCGGGAACGACACTGGCTTTACCCTCGCTTGGCCGTCCTCCCGGACGAGGCGAATAATCTCGCTCGCGAAGGCATCCGTGAGCGCGATGCTTGTGTGCGTTGCCACAAGAACCTGGGCGACGGTGGTCTTGAGCACGTTATCATCGACGATATCGATGATCTCTCTCTTCCAGGAATCATTGAAGTGCGTCTCGGGTTCGTCCAGCAGCAGCATGCTGCCGTCACGGCCACGCAGCAGCAGTAAGAGGGCCATCCGCCCCAGAAGCATCTGCTCGCCGTCTGAGAAATCATCCCAGGTCAGCACCACATCGTCGGCATAGCCGGCATGGTCGGTCATCGGGCTGACCCGCTTGACGGTCACGGTGGCATCCTCAATCAAGCGGGCTGCCCGCCAGCCCTGAAGTGTGCGGAACACCTGCCAGAGGGGGGTAGCTGTTCCGCCTTGCTCTTGCCTGACCGTGCTGAGAATACGAGCAACGGCACAAGCCCCCGACTGTGCCCCATCTACCTGGTTGGCAACGTCACCGATAGTCGGCGGCCAACGATCTACTGTTTCCTCGCCTCGGACCTCGAAACGGGTTCCCAACACTCCTTCAAGCATTGGTGTAATCCGGCGTTCGCCAAAGCCCAGGTCGATCACCATCTGCATCCTTCCCAGAGGCAGGCGGATCACTTCGTCGGCCAAAGCGCACAGCGCCAGCCATTGAGCATGCCATTCGGGGTTCATCCGGCCCGTGTGCGGCCTGTAGGTAATGCTCAGGTGGGTCGGCCACCACCAGTCCACCTCGTTGAGCAGCGTCCTGGCGTCCTTCTCAGCAGGGCGCTTGCCATGTTGCTGCTGGCGCATCCGTTCCAAAAGCTTACTGCGCCAAGCCTGCATCACGTCTTCCGCAGGGTGCTGGCGCAGTTCCTCGCTAGCCGCCACCAGCCCGACGGCAACCGCTGCCAGCTTGAGGTCAGGGGGCGTCAACAGTAGGCAACTCGCGTCGGCATCGCTGTCGTGTGGCTCGATCTGCGCCCGCAACTCATTGCGCTGCTGGGCCGTCATTTCCACATCAACCGCGCCCAACTCCCGGTTAATGTCCCAACCCCTGGGCCTGTCGTCGTCCTGTCCGCCCTCGATGATAATCTCGGCCAGCGCGTCACCCGGCAACTGCTTCTCAGCCGCTCGCAGCCAGACTGCCAGGTCGCCGGATGTGTAAGCCACAAGAGGATCAGGCAGGTGCTCGGCCAAGAGCTGATTGCCTTGAAACGCGTCGCCATGAATCCACATCGCATCAACCTCCCCCGATGGAGCCCGCCCTTGTTTGATCAGGGGCATCACATCATCCCACGTCGTTTCGCCACCGAGGCCAGATACCACTTCTGCCAGATGCGATTCAAAAGGCGCGACTACGAAGACCGCTTCGCTCTTTGAATCCTCAAGGTGTCGGAAAAAGACGAGTTTCCGCTCCTTATCGCGGGTCGTCTCATAGGCTAGAGCCACCGGGAACGGAGGGACCTCTCCCCGGTCCAGACAGCGGAAAGTCTCATATACCGCCCGAAGTAAACTACTCTTGCCGGTGCCATTCAGGCCGACGACGAACTGAAGCGATCCCTTACGCTCCAGGATACCCTCCTGGTGGAAGGCGACCTTGACATCCTTCAGCACGCCGTAGTCCGGAAGATGAAGGTATCGTAGCCACATGCTCAGCCCCCCTTGACCTGGTCAGCCTGAACATCGACCGACCCAGAAAGGGAAAGAGAATTGCCAACCGAGACATCATGAATGCGCCCCGCGCGGGCCATGCGGGTCAACTCTTCCATGCGGGCGTGATCGGAGGGTTCTCCACCATCACTAGCGTGTTCGCGGGGCAGGCGGAAGACATTGCCGAAGGCCGCGCCGTCGCCGGAACTGCCCGCAACCCTCCGGCTGACCACCCGCACCAGACCCCGGGCCGCCAGCACATCCAGATGGCGGCGGAGGGCATCCTCGGGCAGCTTGTCCAGCGGCTCGGACAGCCAATCCCGCATCGAACCGAGCGTAAAGGCGGGTCCTTGGCCATTCTCGGTCACAGCCAGCTTTATCTGCCGCAGCAATTCCCGCTGCTCGCGGTTGAGTTCCGCGTGTCGTCCGGTGGTCGGCACGGCCACGCTGATGACCGGCCGCTCCGGCCTCGCCAGTTTTACGCCCGCCGCCTTGATCGCTGCGTCACGCTCAGCCGCCTCACGCTCCAGCAAGTCCCGATTCTTCTCGCGCCAGTCGCCTGTCAATTCGCCGCTGAAGGCATTAGCGAGAAGAGAGTCCTGCAGATCGGACAGCAGACCGATTGACGAACCCAAGGCACTGCTCGCATCCGCGACGGCGGCAAGCAAACGCAGGAATTCATCTTGGTGTTCGAGAGCGGGAACCGGCACAGGCAGAGACTGCACATCGCCCTGGTTGATGCTGGCTTGATTCACAGCCAGCTTTGCCCGTCGGCGAAGCTCGTACAGTGCATAGTCGGTCTGCAGATAGGCCAGCAAATACGTTGGCCGAACCTTCGCCCGATCCACTTTGAGCCGCATCATGTTGGATTCAAAGACGGCGGGCTCATCCATCACGGGCACGATGGCGCTCTTGCCCAAATATTCCACGCTATTGACGCGGTTGACCAGGATCTCGTCTGTTTGGACCCCGTACCTGTCAATTTCCTTCTCGGACAACCGGAGCCGCTGAAGTGCCGTGACATCCGTGATTCGTCCGTCGTAGAAATCTCCAATGCGGATGATTCGTGTGCCCTCGCCGTACTGATCCGCCGGCTTGTACAGGCCATTCTGGGGCGACTCAGCCAGCAGCTTACCCAGCCGGATGTGGTTGGCCGTGCTTGGATCGCCAAACATCTCGTGGAAGATGGCGGGTATGAGTTTGGCGGTCAGGTCGTCTGCCTGGCGGCGCAAGCGTCGAACAGCTTGGGCCTCCCTCAGCATCGCCACAATCCGCCGCTGCTCGCTGAGGGGAGGAAGGGGAACCTGCACACTGATCAGGAATGCGGTAGGAACGCGTTGCTGTCCCGCCGATCCGGTAAAGGCGGCTTTCGCACGCTTTCTAAACACGGGGTTTCGCACGAGGAAGAACAGCCATTCCGGCAGAACGTGCGGTCCAGCACGGAGTACGTGGAACTCCGTGGACCCGAAGCCTCTTCCCCCGATCAGCCCCTTGGCTACTGCGGCCTTGCCGTTTTGCATGCATGGCGTGATTTTTGCGAACAGCACGTCATTCTCGCAAAACGGCGTGTAGCCGGTTCGCACCTCCGCAATATCCCGCGGCTCCGCCTCAGTGATCTCGCCCATGACCTCGTCGATGGCGGACATTGGCACAAAGCTGACTTCGCCCTCAACGTCCGAAGGGATCGGATCCCGTGGATTCACCTCGCACACCTGCGA
This sequence comes from Planctomycetaceae bacterium, assembly GCA_039680605.1. Taxonomy (NCBI): domain Bacteria; kingdom Pseudomonadati; phylum Planctomycetota; class Planctomycetia; order Planctomycetales; family Planctomycetaceae; species Planctomycetaceae bacterium. The sequence continues at coordinate 67,162 of JBDKTA010000025.1, forward strand.
CAACCTGGCAAGGTGCCATGTGTTGGGGAGCGTCTGCTTCACGCTTTGCCCTCCACCATGGCCAGGAGGTTGGCGAGCTTAGTGCGGATGTCGGCGTGGACGACATCAAGCTTCTTGACGAGGGCCGCGGGCTTTTCGTGGTCGCCTGCCTCGAAGACGAACGGCTTGTGCCGGCCGGCGGAAAGGTTCAGGTCGGCGGCCTCGATGCAGTCGGGGTCGAGCCGGTCGCGGAAGTCTTCCTTCACCGTGCCGTCGTCGCTGAACACGTTCATCCGCTCGGTCAGGAACTTCAGGTATTCCGGATCGACGTTGCCCTCGGCGTCGTGCGTGGGCTTGGCGGTTTCCTCGCCTGTCTGCGGGTCCCTGCCCCAACTATCCAGCTTGGCCCAGGCGCGGACGGGCGTGGTCCAGGCGAGTTGCTGTTCCTTATCATCCTTCTTGTCCTGACGCTCAGGTTCAACGCTTCGCAGCCAGAGGTCATAGCCATCCATCCGCGCAAAGCCTTTGAGGAGAGTCTGAAGCTCATCGTCGGGTACATCGTAGCCGCTGGGCTTCTTGGGCTTGCCGCCATCGCGCTGTCGTTGATCCAAGCTTGCACGCGCATTGGCCTTGGCCTCTTCCCAAGTCTCGCGCATTGCCGTGAAGCCGAACTGGTCGAACTCGCGATCAAGGATGCCGTGCTCGCGGTTGACACGATTAAGGTCGTTGGACAGCTTGCGCAGCCTGACATCCAACTCCTCTTTCGCCCTGTCGGTCTTCTTCTGGGTGCTCTTTTCGGTTGCCCCGATACCGTGGGCATCATTGACGAACTGTCTGGTCAGTTTCGTGAAAAGGTCGAGCGCCTCAGCCTTAACCTTTTCGGTGGCCTTGGCGGGATCACGCGGCAGGGCCTTAAAGACCTCGTGAATGCCCAAGGCATGCCCAGCCTGAGAACTCTCCTCGGGAAAGATTCGCAGGAACTCGTCATCCAGCACTCGCCATCGCTCCAGCGAGTACTGTGGCTGATGGTAGGCCGTTGTAACAGCGGCCTCACGCAGGCCGGGAGCGTCGGAGCCCTGGAGGACTTCATGCCAAAGGCGGAACTTGGCGACGGCGTCGTACAGGTCATTGGGGCCCTGGAATCTCTCTTTCCGCTTCTGGTCGAGGGTGAAGGCTTCATCGGCCACGTCGTAGAACCATACCTCACGAGTGCGCGGTTCCTGGCCGGCGACAGCCTTCTGGCTGACCTTCTGGAAGATGAGGATGGACGTCTTGACTCCGGCATATGGCAGGAAGACTCCGCCGGGCAGCGACACGACCGCCTCAAGCGTGTTCTCGAATAGAAGTTGGCGGCGCAGTTCGCGGTGGGCATTCGTCGAGCCAAAGAGCACGCCGTCGGGCACGACCACGGCACACCGCCCGCCGGTGCGGAGCAGGTCGAGCATCAGCCAGACGAAGAGCAGTTCGCTCTTGGTGGTGATGGGCTTATCCTTATGACCAGAGGACGGCACGCGGTTGCGATTTGTGGACAGGTCGCCCTCGTCTACGCTGCCGGTGAAGGGCGGATTGGCCAAGATGAAGTCGAAGCTGTCGCTGAGGTCGTCGGGCATCCGCTTGGACAGGCTGTCGCGCTGCTCGATACGTGGGAAATCCAACTCGTGCAGGATGAGGTTCATCCAGGCGATGCGGACCATGGTTCGGTCGTTGTCGAAGCCGACGAAGCACTCGTTCAGGTCGACTCTCTTGGACAGCATGCCGTAGGTACGGTGCGGCGTGCCATCCCACTCGATGCGGAGCGTACCGGGATCAGTGGCCTGCTTCCTCCAATGGAGCAGCGTGTTGACGAGAAAGCCGCCCGTGCCGCTGGCGGGATCGAGCACGCGCGACCCCGCTGGCGGGTCAAGCATCTCGACCATGAAGCGGATGATGTGCCTGGGCGTGCGGAACTGCCCATTCTTGCCCGCGGACTGAATCTCGCCGAGAAGGTACTCGAAGATGTCCCCCATGATATCCGCATTGGCGCTATGTCCGTCGAGCTGGGCGAACAATTCATCGATTGCCTTTACGGCGCGTTCGAGTGTGTCGGTCTTGTTCGGATCGAGAATGAAGTAGGCATCATCTAATCGGCCGGTGACGTGCATGAGCGGATCATGGTTAGCGGGGCTGTTCTCTTTGAGCCACTTCTCCAGGCCGCGGAGCCAGGGAAAGACCGTGTCATTGAATAACTTGAATGAGGGATCTTGGCGGATGTAGCTCCAGCGACACTGATTGTAGTCCTTCTTCGCCTTCTCGTCCTTGTAGTAGATGGATTCCTTGGGCGGATCGGCCTTAGTTCGTGCGGCGTCGAAGCGTTCGAGTTGCCGCAGGAAGAGCAGATACGTGATCTGCTCGATGGCGACCAGAGGGTTGGTCATTCCGGCGGACCAGAACATCGTCCAGAGGCTATGAACTTTGTTTCGCAGTTTCGGTGAAAGCATTGGCGTCCTCAGGCGGCAGACTCGGCCGCGAGCTTGATCAGTTCCTTCAGGGTGTTCCTGTCAAACAGCTTCTCAGGGTCGCCAATCCGGGTGAAGGGCGACTGGTGAAGCTGCTCTACGGTGCGGACCTGCGCCCGGCTGAGCACCGCCTGACGCAGCGTGCGGACAAACATGAGCTGTGTAGCGTTCAGCTTGGGGTGGGCGGTCACCCAGCCATCGAAGGCTTCGGACACCTGCTTCTCGCGTGACGGTAACGCCGCGATACCGAGAATGTGCCCCAGAAAGGCTCTCAGATCCGCACTGGGCTGGTGGTAGAGCTCTCGCAGCCGCTCCTCAGTGATAAACAGATCCGGACGCTCGAGTACGTGTCCTATTTCGTCACATTCGTAGTCTGATAGCGTTCCGCCCTCGCGAAGTTTCTGAAGAGCTGGGCTCTGTTCGGCCAGATCGCGGACGAAGGCTTCGACCTGCTGACGATACGTGTCAGCAAATGCTCCTTCGCCTGAGGGGCCGAAAATGATCCAGTGGCGATCACGTATCTCATCGCGCACAGACAGGCGGACCAGTTGGCCGGTTTCGCGACGGGCACGGAATCGCATGACGGGAGAGAACACCCGGTGGATATGAATGACACGTTCGTAGTCGACGGGCTGCCAGTACTCGTCGCTCATTGCGCGATTGAGTTCGTCTGCCACGGCTCTGATTTCGGGCAGATCATGCGGGAGAAGCGACAAGTTCTCCAGGGTCCTCACCCGGAGCCTTTGGATCTCCTCTACTTCGGCCTTGAGGGCTGCCACGGCGAGACTCTGCGTGAGATTCTCAAACTGCAGCGTCGTGTAGCCCGATGCCGAGGAGAATCGCAGCAGGGGAGCGATGGTCAACACCAGATGCTTGTACTTGGCCTCGTCGAGCGGCAACCAGGCGTCTGGCTTGTCTATCAAGTGTCGGATTTCATCTGCATGCGGAGCCACGTTGACGTTGTCCAGCGGCACGTCACGAAGCATGGCCCTGAGCGCGTTGCACTCGCATTGGGCCAATTCCGCCTCGCCACGGCCGGCTAATATCTCCATTGCCTCCACTCGCAGCCGGAACGTCCGCGTCGGCAGCGGCTCGGCTGCTGGTGTCTCTCCGTGGCCGGCAGGATTGACCTGAAAGTAGGCGAAGTTGTCCCAGTGATCTATGATCAGGAAGTCTTTCTTCGCCTTCCCCGAAAGCGGGTCCTTCCATGGGCGAGTGCCCCGGCCGATCATCTGCCAGAACTTTACTTGGCTGAAAACCGGCTTGGCGAAGACGAGATTGCGAATCGCCGGCACATCAATGCCGGTGTCCAGCATGTCCACAGAGATGGCGACACGTGGGAAATCCCGATTCTTGAAATCGTCGAGCGTCTTGTCGGCCCTCTCCATGCGGCTGTCGATCACCTTGGCAAGGCCTCGCCGCTGGAGGTCGGGATAGAGTCGATTGAAGCTCTGGTACAGTTCGAGAGCGTGATTGTGGCTTACCGCGAAGATGATGGTCTTGCCGGGTAGCGTACCCACCGCATCCTTGATGGAGACATCCATAAACTCCCGGACGATGGCGTCATTTGTACCGGTGTTGGTAATTCGTTTTTCGAAGTCAGTTCCCTCAAAATCCAACTCCGATGGCTCAATCCCCTGTTCCTTAAGCTCCTTAGCGATCTCAGGGGGAAGTGTTCCGGGCTTCAGCCCCTCCACCTGGAATCCGGTCTTGGCGACGTGAACCGGGCGGTATGGGACCAAGTGGCCATCATGAATGGCCTCGTCATAGCTGTAGTGGAAGGTGGGCAGGCCATCCTCGCACTCAAACAACTCGAACGTGTTGTGATCGATGAAATCGGTTGGTGTGGCTGTAAGTCCGACATGAATAGAGTCGAAGTGATCAAGGATCGCCTTGTATCGGTTGTATATCGAGCGATGGCTCTCATCAGCTACAATCAGGTCGAAGTAGCCCGGCGAGAGCCGCTGGTATGTCGCCATCATGCCGGGGTAGGTGGCGGCCAGGACGCGAGCGGCAGGATCGACTTCTCCAGATTCAACCCATCCGCGCGGCACCTGGGGCAGATGCTCCTTAAAGGCATCTAGAGCCTGCTTGACCAGCTCGCGGCGGTCAGCCAAGAACAGCACCCGCTGAATCCATTTTCGGCGCAAGAGCAGTTCGATGAGAGCGATCACCGTCCGGGTCTTGCCCGTTCCCGTCGCCATCACCAACAGGAAACGGCGGCGCGACGTTTCAATTCGTTCGGCGATAGTCTTAATCGCCTCTATTTGGTAGGCGCGACCGGCAATATTCACATCCACATCGGCTCCACCGAGTGGCTGCCTATAGCTCCGAATGAATCGCAGTCGGTCGAGATCCCCTGGTGAGTAGAACCCGCTCACCTTTCGCGGCGGGTAGAGAGAACTGTCCCAGAACCATATCTCATTGCCATTTGCCAGGAAGACAAACGGTTCTGTACCACAGTCGGCTGCGATCCGGCGCGCGTAATCAGCCGCCTGCCGTTCGCCTTCCAGAGCGCTGCGGCTGCTGCGCTTCGCTTCGACGATGGCGATTGGCGCCTTTTGTTGGTCCAACAGTGCATAGTCAGCAAACTCGGTGCAGTCGCCTTCAACGGTTGCCTTGAGGACAAACTCCTCAAGCAGCCGCTGACTGCGAGGCAGCCAACCAGCAGACCGCAGCTGCTGGTCAATGCGATTGGATCGAGTGTATGATTCCTGCTCCATAGCGCCCGATGCTCTCAGCTTGGTTGCATCCCATTGTTCGTATCTGTGTGTTGCCTAATAACGGTCACGGGTGCTCCTTCCCAGCCGGATCGTCCTTGGACTCGCTGGCCAGCTTCGGAAACAACATCTTCCACCTTTGCGTCTCACCAGGAAGAGGAAGCATCCATCGCTTCTCCATGAAGCTGAGCAGTTTCATTCCACGAGCACAGATCTGGGCAGGCCCCCAGATGGCTTCCGCTGCGACCTCAATTTCCGAGTGTGACCCGTCAGCATAGCCGTTACGCGCCTTGCTGCCATCGGTGTGGAACTGCGGCCGCTTCTTCTCCTCAAAGCTGTCGTTTTGCAGCGACGAGTTGATTGCAGATGAGAGAAGCAGCAGATTTCCCAGGCTGCACTTGTAGGCTGACTGCGCGATCTCATCCAACCCTTGAAACTGTTCCGCCCAATCCTCCGTCGTGGTCTGGGGATAGATATGCTCTATCGAAATCGTGTCTTTATTGCTCTTTAAGAGGTCGGACCAATCCACCTTCTTCTGGCGGCTGCGGGATAGAAGGCTCAATTCATACTCATAGAGGAAATAGCGCAACCCGGACCACCCATAGAACCCGTCGCCGTTGGCGAATTTCTTCTCCAGCACGTTGTACAGGCTCCCCAAGCGGAAATGGCCTTCGTCATCAAAAGCGAACAACATGCGCTGGTCCAGCTGCTCCGCGATTTCCGACAAGGTAGCCTCACCGCGATCCACTGCGCGGGCAAAGTTGTAGAACTCGCTGCTGCGGTAGTTCGAGCGAGTGACCGTCATTCTGAAGACGATGAAGATGAACCGCTCTATCCGCTTGAAAAGGCCTATCCGTGCGGCCTCGTCTGGAATGTTCTTTAGGACTGCCATGACCAGCGGCCGAAAGTAGCCCATGCCGACGCGGGTCAGACGCTGCAGCCATGTCGTCTCCTGCGCAGACAGGTTCCCGGCCAGTTCGGGGTAGAAGGAAGCGAACCAATAGAGGGATGATTGCTTGAGACTGAGCACGTAATCGCGGATCTCGGTCGGCCTAAGTTCCGCAGTCTCGCGAAGCGGCTCCGTGATATCGCCGTTGACATCCTCCTCACCTGCATCAATCTCCTCTTCCCACGACTGCTCGTCAGTCTGCTCCAGGTCAACCTCGTGAACGACCTTGCGATGGACCCGCTGCGCGGTGAATTGCTCATCCAGCAAGAAGCGGATGTAGTCTCTGCCAGTTTGTCTGGAGTACTTGAAGTACATGGTCCAATGAGCGCGCAGGAAGTCATCATCGTTCAAAGGCTTGAGCTTGTTGCGGCCCAACTGGTGGTAGACTTCCTTCCACGTATCATTGATGGAATCTCGAAGGCTTTTACGTTCCGCCAGATCAAGCTCGTCGTCGGTATACAGAGTGGTTAAGTAAATCAGACGGTTCTTCAAGAGTTCTAGGTCAGATAGCTTCTTGCCCCGGTTATTCATCGTCTCAAAGGCAACGAAGACATCGAACTCGTCCTTAATGATGTACTCGTTGAACAGAAATCGTTTCGTCAGGGTGCGGTAGAGCTCGTGCAAGCCTTGGACGCCTTCGTTTTCGTGCCACCCACGCAGCTGCTCAAGGAAGAACAGCTTTGCGTTGCTGAGGTTCAGCGTGTAGAAGGTCTCATGGACGGTACCCCCGCCGTCTTCATTCATGATGCGATACCGCATATATTGGTAACTTGGATTGTCGTCCGTGTACCCGAACTTGTAGGTCCGGTACTGATCGCCCTGTGGCTTGACCATGAAGAGGAACTTCTTCTGGACCCCGTCAATGCTCAGAGTGTCTGCGATGTAAATCTCGTGGTTAGGCTTGCCACTGGAGTCTGGCAAATCTCGCACCAACTCGACGAAAGCCTGAAGAAAGATAATGAAGGTGGTTAGCCGCTGCTGACCGTCTACAACATGGTACAGCTTGTAGGAATGGTCGTCGATTAGCCAGAACTCTTTCTCGTCAGCGTTGACGGTGGTGGATGGAATCTCTTTAAGCGTCAAGACGCCGGTGTAATGCGACCGCCCGTCGGGTAGATTCACCAGGTCTTCCCAGAACGCTTCCAACTGTTCGCGACCCCAAGCGTATCCCCGCTGGTAATCCGGGATACGGAAGAGCTTTTCTTTGAAGACGCTGTCAAGAGAACGTGGTTCATCCATTACTAGACCCTGCCTTCCTCAGATGCCCAATTCGTCCGTGATTGCCTCACTTGTGGAACCAGCAGTTTGCTCTCGGGCTCGCTTGTACAGCGTGGCCTTGGAGATCTTTCGATATTGTGTCAGCTCGCCCACTGTCATGATCTCGCAGCATCTGGCCGGCATAGGCTACGCCACGTGCCCCGTGTCAGTCGGATTGGTGACTTGTAAAACCTGAGGGCGGTTTCGTCAACAGGAATCCGATATGGCTGATCCGAGAAACCGCCCCGCGTGCCTGACGACCTGACGGAGTTTATCAAGATGACGCGTGGATTCTACTGCGGCCGTACTGCAAGCGTACAGCTCCTGCTGGCTCAGCGTACTGGCAGAAGGCTCTCCATAACGGGCATTCTGGGTATCGATTCCCAAGCAGATCAGTTGGGAGCAGAATCAGTCTTCCGCCGTTGAGGCCCCGCAGAACTTCGGTAGCTCCTAATTGTCCGTTCAAGCGTGGTAGCAATCTGCCCGGCCAAAGCCTTGGGCGAGAGCATGGTCGCATGCTCTCCAAACCCCAGCACCCATCGCACAAACTCGACAGTGTTGCTCAGCTCGAAGGTCGCAACCACGTTCTGGCCATCGTCCTTCGTGATCCTCTGGCTCGGATGCCATTGCTGTTCCCGCACATTCGTTGCCGCCCAGCCGGTGAAGCGGGCTTTGATCTTCTGGAACTTGCCGGGGCCGAAGATTCCGAAGGCGCCGTGGGTGTGTTTGGTCAGCGAGAATGACTTTGGCTTTTCGAATGACTTGGACGTGGCCCGCACGCCCTTGAAACGTGAGACCTTCAGTGTGCGCACCTCATCGTATTCGGCCAGCCATCCGATGCAGTACAGGGACGAAGACAGCACCACCATTCCGTAGGGATGGAACACCGTTTCCATGTCTCGGCCCTGGCTGGCGGAGCAGTAGACAACCCTCAGCACCTGGCGATTGATGATCGCCTCATTGAGCAGTTCGATCTCTTTCGTCTGGCCGGAGTAATCGTGGCTGGCGAGGGTCTTGATCAGGAAGGCGTCGTCGAGGTCGGAGAAGTAGCTCAGGGCCTTGGTCGGGAGCACGGCCCTGATCTTCTGGAGGGCAGAGTTCAGGCCATCGCCAAAGGGGGTGCCGGCCAGCGGCGCCAGGAGCTGCTGGCTGAGGTAAAGGCTGAGCATTTCCGTCATCGTCATCTGGAGCTTCTCGGATTCCAGGTACCCCGAGTCCAGCTTCCAGTACTTGCGGTTGTTCTCACGATGATCGGTCCGCAGCGGGAAGTGCGTCTGCAGCACATCCAGGTCCCGCAGGACAGTGCGCTTGTTGCACTCCAGGCGCTGGGCCAGTTCGTCGGCCGTGATGCCGAAGCGATTGGCCTGCAGCGTCTTGAGCAACTCCCATTGTCGAAACAGCGGCTCTCCTCGGCCCATATCGTGCCCCTTACGTCAGGTGAAGCGAGGTGATTATAGCTCACTGGACAGGCGGGCGGCCATCAAACCGCCTGGCCGAAAGAATTTTTCAGAAAATTCGTGCCCCCATCTGCTGGGGCTCTTTGCGGCCCGTGTCCCACAAGATGCTGTAGAACGTGACCACATCTGTCATACCCCCGCGTGAAGGCACTATGACCATACCTGTCACAGTGCCCGGCCATAATATCGGCGCCCAAGGGGAAGAACCTGCGGGGAACACACTGAAAGGACACGGCAATGGAAAATGAACGGACAGAACAGAACGGGGTGCTCAAGACGGTTGTGCCGGCTCTGCGGATCGGCGAGGCCTTCGGCCATCGTAACTTAACCCTGGTGCCCCTGCGGGGGGAGGGGTACCAGGGGCTTGATTACACTCTCGCCCAGGACGCCATCGCGGCCGGCGTGTTGGCCGTGACGGAGGTCAGTGAGGCCGGCAGCGTGCCCGAACTTCTGGCCAACAACACGGGCGTGAAGATGGTCCTGTTGCTGGACGGCGAGGAATTGGTCGGCGCCAAGCAGAACCGGATCATGAACACGTCCGTCCTGCTCAAGGGCGAGTCCAAGACGAAGATCCCGGTCTCGTGCGTCGAACAGGGGCGGTGGTATCACGAGTCGGCAAAGTTCCAGTCGGGCAACTACTCGCCCTCGCGCCTGCGGGCGCGCAAGAGCCGCGACGTGACGGCCAGCCTGCGGGAGAGCGGCCAGGCCCGCAGCGACCAAGGCGCCGTGTGGCAAGAAGTACGTGAAAACGTCATGGCTTTCCAGGCCGCCTCGCCGACGATGGCCATGAGCGATGTCGTCAAGCAGCGGCGCGAGTCGTTTGACCTGTACGTCCAGGCCCTGACGTATCCCGAGGGCGCGTGCGGCGTGGTGGCGGCCGTCAACGGGCGGTTCCTGGCCGCGGACATCTTCGACAAGCCCCAGACGCTGGAGCGTGTCTGGCAGCGGCTGATCACCGGCTATGCGATGGACGCCGCGGCACAACTGGGCGAGAGGAACAAAGACTTCTCCGCCAAGGCGGCCAGCGTCCTGATGGAACACGTGGGCGGGATCGACTGCACGATCTGCCCCAGCGTCGGCGTCGGAGGCGACTGGCGGTTCGCCGCCGATGACGTCGTCGGCCAAGCCCTGGTCGCTGACCAGACGTGCGTACACCTGTGCGTCTTCCCCGGCGACGACGTTGCCAACCGCCGCGGCCTGACGCAGAAGGCAATCCAGGCGCCGTCGCGACGACGAACGCGCCGGCAGCAGTAGATGGTTCTGGGGGCGCCGGGCACCCGGCCTTTGCGCCGGGTGCTCGGCAGCGATTCTTCACAAAGGGGGGCCAGCCATGAGACACCATGCATTGATTGTGTGCAGGGATCAGGAAGAACTCGACTACATGAAGGAGGTGCTTTTCTCGCTACATGACAAGTACGACATGGCGGACTGTCAGGCAATGGCAAGGCGCAGGATCAAGAAGCGGCGATACGACTACGTGATTGTGTCTGCGCCCATGTACGTCTGCTCTTCATCGCGCGTCGCCAGCCCGTCGGTGATTGACAACTTCCTGGACGAGATGGACGAGATATACAAGGGCAAGCTCGTTCCAATGATCGTCATCGTGTCGCACAAAGCAAGAGCATGGACGGGCGAGATCATGGGAGCGTCTCGCGGCCGGAGAGTTTTGATCCGCTTCATCCACAATCCCTTTCCACGTCGGGGAGAGACTCTGGATCGGATAATCAAGCACCTCGTCTCCCACGCGGACATGGTGAATCGAATGCTTCAGCACGTGGAGCTAACCCGACCGGAGAGGGTCGCGAATTCTGACAGTGAGAAAGAAACGACAGCAGTTCCCGCGTTGACCAAAGCGCAACTGGACATTCTTCAGGCCATGGCAGAATCGCGGCACCGCGTGATGAAGCAAACCGACATTATTGCGGCAGGAGGTCACAGCAAGCACGTGACGCGACAGGCGCTGAAGGTTTTCCTACGGTTAAGTCTGATCAAGCGGCCTTTTGGATCTCGTGGAGGTTACGCTCTAACAGATAAAGCAAGGGCTGCAATTGGCGATCATGGCAACACCCGCACAACAGAATAGTAGTACTACTACTTTTCATTCGGATTACTACCAAAAACAGCCAAATTTCATGGAATTTACTTGACAGACAACTTCGTCTTAGCTATAAATAGCATAAGTAGTTACGGCTTTTTTCACACGGGCTTCGGAGCCCTCTACGGAACCGAAGGTTACAGGTTCGACCCCTGTCGCCCGTATTGAAAAAGGTCCCGGCTCTGCCGGGGCCTTTTTCAATAGAGCGGAGAAGGTAGAGAGTAGAAAGGAGAAACAACAAGAGGGCCGGCTGACAAGTCGGACGCGTCTGGGCAGCAGCAAGATTTCTCCGCGGTCTCCTCTCTACTTTCTCCTCTCTCGGCCAGACGATGCCGCCCTCTATCGGCGGCTGGAACTTCCCCAGCCCCGACGCACACCGCTGGGACGTCGACAACTTCTCAAAGGCCCTCCACGCGGCCAATCGCAAGGCCCGCCTTATCTGGACGTGTCTGGACTACCGGCACACGTTCGGAAGTCACTTGGCGCAGGCAGGGATATCGCTGTATAAGATCAATGCACTTATGGGCAACTCACCGGATATCTGCCAACGACACTACGCGGCGCTCGTTCCGGAGAGCCTCGGGGAGTGCGTCGAGTTCACACAAAACTTCAGAAACAACATCCGAACTGGTTAAGCAACACAATGACCGACTACACCCTCACCAGAACTCAGAAGAACCAGGTCTTCACTATGATGCAGGCCCTCCAACTCGAGCCAGCCGAATTCCGGTGGGACATTTGGACGGAATCCGACGAGAAGCACAGCAAGCTCGCGCACATCAGCGAAGATCACTACTTCAAATTCGGTCAGCAGTCGAGCGATCTGGACGCAATTTGGTGCGAATGCAGACCAGGCGCACAGACAAGTGTAGAATACGCTTACATATCCGTCCCATCCATAATGAGCACTGTCAATACCTGGCTTGGCGGGGTCAAACGCGAACTCTCCGCACCCGACCTTTGGGGCCAGTTGGAGGCCTTTTCCCTAACAATCCCGCTAGACACTCAGCTTGCCCTGAACGCTGTGCCACTGCTGGAGCGGGACAAAGAAAGGATTCGCGCGGCCCTCGATGAATCGCGTGATCGAGCCAAAACGGCCCATCTCTCGCAACCACAACTTCAAGTTGTGTACGAGAGACTCGATTACCTTGTGGACTCCGCCAACCGTTTAACCCGAAAGGATTGGGTAATGTTGGCACTCGGCGTACTGGCAACCATGGCTCTCCAAGCAGGTATCGACATCCCCAGTTACAAAAAAATCGTTGAGCCCATCTGGCAACTGATCGTATCCGGCCTCCGCTTGCTCACGTGACGCCTTGCGGCCATCGTCTAATGCAACAGATCCGCCGGTTGAACTTGCCAGTCTAGGATCTATCGACCATGCACAATCATAAGCGTAAAGCGGACGCAGTAACCAACCCCATCTACTCTTGGCGTCAGCTAATTGTTACTGCCGCCGTCTCGGCAATCGTAGCTTACGCTACTACATATGTTGCCCAGCGACTGTTCCCCACTGTTCAACTAACACGACAACTGCCACCCGCCGATGCAGAATTCCACCTCAAGAAGCTTCGCGAGGATTGCCCCCCTTTCCCGTACAAGATCGAGCTGATACAGGCCATCCCTGCTTCAACCTTCCTTGGACTACAAACACAGGCCCCCATCTACACTTACTCGATATCACTCGCAAATTTGACTGAAACCCCGGTCAACAACGTCTCGATAACGATAAAGTACCACCGCACCGCGGAAAGATTCTTCCTTCGCCCATTATGGGATTGCGTCCTCACTTCCGCTCCAGGCAAAAGTATTCCTAAGAACGAAACCGTAACCCTTCAGCCAACCAGAGAACCGTTCACCTATCAACTCGCCCAACTCCCCCCTACCACATGTTCACAGTTTCTCTTCGCCGTCTGCACCGACGCTCAGCCCTCGCTCAAAGACATCGCGCTCGACATAGAATGCCCCGAAGGTCGCTTCTGTCAATTAACACCAATCCAATGGAACCGTATTGGCTGGAAATAGCCAAAACGCTACCCCGGCGGACTTGCACGGCCGGGGTAGTGTTTGGACAGAGCCCCGATCTACGAAATCGGGACCGAAGGATGTACTGGCGGGTCTGGCGATCATCCAGGCCCGCCACTTTGCTTCATGACCCCTCACCCCCTTCACAATGGGGGTTGCCTCGAAGGCCTCGACTTCCGCCCGCACGTACCGCACGATTCCGTTGCGCCCCTCGCCCAGGAACACGCGGGACAGGCCCGCCCTGGCCGCGATCCGGTCCAGGTGCGGGGCGGGTTGGGGATTGCATTGGCGGGGGGAAACGGTTCTAGTATGCATCGGAAACCGACGCCGTGAGTGTCGCGGGCAGATGAAGACAGACCGGGTGTCCGGGTACTTTTCAGGGTTCAGGGCGGAACTGCTGATGCTGGAACAGACACGCAAGGATGACAACGCGATTCACCCGGCGGCAGGATGCACGTGCATCTGGCGACGGCCTGTCGTCTGGCTGGTTCTGGTCCTGCTGGTCTGCGCCGGCGTTCGCGTCTGGGCGGCGGAACATGCCGAAGTCATCGCTAAAGACGGGGTCATCTATCTCGAAATGGCCAGGCTCTGGGGAACCAACCCCCATGCCGTCGTTCAGGGCTACGACTATCCGCCGGGGTATCCGGTGGCCGTGGCGGTCACACATGGCCTGCTGACCCGGGCAGGGCTCACCGACAGGCTGGAACTCTGGGAATACAGCGGCAGGCTCATCTCGATGCTGGCGGCGATAGCGTCGATGGCGGCGCTGTGGGTGCTGGCGCGGGCGGCGTTTTCGCCGCAGATCGCGGCCATGACCGTGCTGCTGTTCGGCGTCAGCCGCAAGTGGACGTATCTCGGCGTCGACACGCTCAGCGATTCGCTGGCGGTGGCGTTTCAATTGTGGGCGACGGTAGGCCTGTGGAAGATGCTCTCGCTCCTGAAACAGCGCCCGTGGCTGGCGTTGCTGACAGCCGCCGGGGCCGGCGTTCTGATCGGGTGCGGGTACCTGGTGCGTCCGGAGTCGGTGTGGCTGCTGCCGATCGCGGCGCTGGTCTGCCTGTGGTGGTGCATCCGGCGGCGTTCCGGCTGGGGCACGTCGCTGGCGTCGCTGGTGCTGATGGGCGGATGCGCCTTGGCGGTGGGGCTGCCGTACATGAAGGCCATCGGCGGGTTCAGCCAGAAGGACAGTTTCGAGAAGGTCCTGGGCTACATCGGCGAGGCGGCGGCGCAGAATTCGCCCACCCCCCCGCCGCCCTCGCGGGTCGATCCCCTGTTTCCGCCGGCGCCGGCGGCCGTCGCCGCGTCGCTTGCGGACAGTTCCATCGGGCAATGGGCGCCGATGGTCATCAAGCCGACATTCAAGATCGTCTCGCGGTTGTTCGAGGGGATGAGCCCGATCCTGGGCGTGGGGCTGGTGATCTGGATATGCTGGCTGGCGCTGAAACGCTGGGTGCCCCAGGCTGCGTTTGCCTCGGCGGGCTCGATGCCGGCCGGCGCCTACGGGCCGATCCTGATCGCCGCGGCGGTCGTCGTGGTTCCGGTGCTGGTCCTGCTCTACATCAAGAGCAGTTACATTTCACACCGGCACATCATGTTTCTTTCTGCCCTGGCGTCGCCGCTGGCCAGCGCGGGGATCGTGGTGACCGGATCGCTGGCGGCCGCGGCCGTACCGGCGTTTGCGAAGCGGCCTCACGCGGCGCGTCACCTCACCGCGCTGATCGCGTGTGTGGTGTTCGTGGCGTTGACCTTGGTAACCGTCCATGCCTCGCACACCGACAAGGGCTACCTCCAGGACGCCGGGCTCTACGTCCGTTCGGCGGCGGCAGGCGGCGACCGGTTGCTCACGACGGACTTGCGGATCGGGCATTACTCGCAGATACCGTACAAGGTGCTCAATCCCGCGGGCCTTGCCGCCCCGGCGACGTTCTGGACCTATATGGCCGAGGGCGCCCCTGCCGCGACGCTGGTGGCCCTGAGCCAGAAGGACATGAATGAAACCGAGCAAGGCCGCAAAGCTCTGGCCCAGATGGCGAAAGACCCCCGCCTGGCGGCGATCGGAACGTTCGTCCAGGAGGAAGGGGCTTCGGATCGCGTGATGGTCTTTCGCGTTCGGGCGGCGCAGACCCAGCCGGCCCCCTAGGTTGCCCATGCGCGTGGCACTGGTCCATGACTGGCTGACGGGAATGCGCGGGGGCGAGAAGGTCCTGCAGGCGCTGGGCGACATTTTCCCCTCGGCCGATCTCTTCACCCTCCTGCACGCCAAAGGTTCCTGCCAGGAGCTGGTCCGCAACCGCCGGGTCGTCACCAGCTTCCTCGACGCCTTGCCGGGCGTCGCGCGATACTACCGCTATCTGCTCCCGCTGATGCCCCTGGCGGCCGAGCGGTTGGACCTGCGCGGCTATGACGTGATCGTCTCTTCCAGCCACTGCGTGGCCAAGGGCGTCAAGGTCCCCTCCGACGCGCTGCACATCTGCTACTGCCACACGCCGATGCGGTACCTGTGGTCCCAGAGCGGCCAGTACGCCCGGCGACTGGGCTGGCTCAGCCGCACGGCGATGGCGGCCTTTCGTCGCTATCTCCAGGACTGGGACGTTCGCAGCGCCGCGCGGGTGGATCTGTTCCTGGCCAACTCGCACAACGTGGCGCGGCGGATCGAGCGCGTGTACGGCCGACCTTCAACCGTGGTCTGGCCGGGCGTCGACACCGAATACTTCTGCCCCGGTCCCCAGCCGCGCGAGGATTTCTATCTTGTCTTGTCGGCGCTGGCTCCGTACAAGTGTGTCGACCAGGCGGTGGAAGCGTTCGGGCGGTTGCAGCGGCCGCTTCGGGTGATCGGGTCGGGGCAAATGCTTAAAGCGCTGCGGCGAAGTTCACCTTCGAACATTCAGTGGCTGGGTTGGCAGAGCCAGGAGTCGGTGCGGGAGCATCTGCGCCGCTGCCGGGCGCTGATCTTTCCGACGGAAGAAGATTTTGGTATCGTGCCGGTAGAAGCGATGGCCTGCGGAACGCCGGTGATCGCTTACCAGGGCGGCGGAGCGCTGGAGACGGTGCTGGACGCCCCGACCGACGACGGGTGCGGCCCGACCGGATTGCTGTACCCCTCGCACGACGCCCAGGGGTTGATCGGCGCCGTCGAGCGGTTTGAGCAGACCAGTTCGGTATTCCGCCCCGAGCGGCTGGTGGCGTGGGCGGACCGGTTCAGCATGAAGCGGTTTCGCCAGCGGTTCGTGGCCGCCATCGAACCGGAACTGGAACGAAGGAACATCAAGGGCCTGTGCTGAAAAGATATTCCAACTTCATCCTGCCCTTTCTGGGCGTGGCGGATATCGCCGCGACGGCGGCCGCCTGGGCCGGGGCGTACCTGATCCGCATCGCCAGCGGGCGCTGGGGGCTGACCTCGTACGATCCGCCGACTCTGGACGAGCTTCTGCCCTACGCGCTGCTGACGATGGTGCTGTGCCCGCTGATATACGGCCGCATGGGGTTGTACGGGCCCAAGCGGACGGCGAGCCTGCTTCGGGAGTTGACGGGGGTGGCGCGGGCGGTGGTGCTGGTGTGGCTGCTGACGTGGATGGTGATCGCCCTGACGCGAACGGCGACGCTGTCGCGGATCACGATGCTGTCGCTGCTGGTGGTGTGGCTGCTGCTGGCGTTCGGGACTCGCAGCCTGGCGCAGTGGGCGCTGCACTATCTTCGCTCGCACGGGGCGAACCTGCGGCGTGCGGCCATCGTGGGCGCGGGGCGACTGGGCCAGAAGCTGCATCATGCCCTGAATCAGAATGCGTGGACGGGGATCCGCGTCGAGTACTTCGTGGACGACAACGTCCAGCCCGGCCGCAAGATCAGCGGGGTGACGGTTCGCGGGCCGATCGACAACGTCGAGGCCATTCTGGACGAGCACCCGGTGGACATCGTCTTCGCGGCGCTGCCCGGTTCGAGCCAGAATCGCCTCGAGGAAGTCATCGACGTGCTCTCGACCACCCACGTGGACCTTCGCGTGGTGCCCAGCCTGCTGGGCGTCCAGCTCCTGCGCCACCAGGCGTCGCAACTGGACGACCTGACCATCATCTCGCTGACGCACAGTTCCCAGCAGGGGTGGAACAGCCTGCTGAAATGGGCGCTGGACTTCGCCGTTTCGCTCGTCGCCCTGACCATCCTGGCCGTGCCGATGCTCCTGATCGCCCTGCTGGTCAAGTGTACCAGCAAAGGCCCGATCCTCTACCGCCAGATCCGCACCAGCATCGGCGACCAGCCCTTTGCGATGCTGAAGTTCCGGACCATGGTCGTCCACACCGACGGCGACGCCGGCCCTAACTGGACCGCCAAGAACGACGCCCGCGTCACACCGCTGGGAAGGCTGCTTCGAAAGACCAGCCTGGACGAACTGCCCCAGTTGATCAACGTGCTCAAGGGCGACATGTCGCTGGTGGGCCCGCGCCCGGAGCGCCCCGAGCTGATCGAGCGATTCCGCAGGCAGGTGCCCCACTACATGCTGCGACACCAGGTCCGGGCCGGAATCACCGGCTGGGCGCAGGTCCACGGCCTGCGCGGGCAGACCTCGCTGCGCAAGAGAATCCAGTACGACCTGTTCTATATCCGCAACTGGTCCTTGGCGCTGGACCTCTGGATCATGGTGCTGACGCCCATCCGCGGCATGGTCAACGCCAACGCCTACTGACGAGCGGGAG
Source organism: Planctomycetaceae bacterium (assembly GCA_039680605.1). NCBI lineage: Bacteria > Pseudomonadati > Planctomycetota > Planctomycetia > Planctomycetales > Planctomycetaceae > Planctomycetaceae bacterium. Next base: position 84,827 of record JBDKTA010000025.1, read on the forward strand.
TCGCGGCGGCACCTCCCAGAAGCCGGGGAATCTGCGACACAGAGACGCAGAGAAAACAGAGAAAAGCAACTGTACTAAAGAGGAAGACCGAATAACCCTTTCCCGCGTCTGTTTTCTCTGCGCCTCTGTGTCGCAAAGTCTTTGCCAGCCCAAAGCGGTACGGGCCACACCACAATTCCACTTCCTTGCTCTTTGTTGTACTTTTCACAGCGGTTTCGAGGGAACCTGCCCCATCCCCTCTCTCCGGCCAGAAGACGGGGAATCTGCGACACAGAGGCGCAGAGAAAACAGAGAAAAGCAACTGTACTAAAGAGGAAGACTTAAGAAGCCTTTTCCGCGTCTGTTTTCTCTGCGCCTCTGTGTCGCAAGGTCTTTGCCAGCCCAAAGCGGTACGGCCCACACCACAATTCCACTTCCTTGCTCTTTGTTGTACTTTTCACAGCACTTTGCGGGAACACCGCCGGACCGCTTCCCCGAGAAACCAGTACGGTCTATACCACAATTCCACTTCCTTGCACTTTGTTGTACTTTTCACAGCGGTTTCGCGGGAACCGCCTCTGGATTGTGGTATTCGTGGACCCGCATAGTAGACGTTCTGCTCTGCTCTGAAATGAGCCTCGAAGAGGCTCCAGAATTTAGCTGGACGCGTAAGCCTCCGGAGAACGGTCTTCCTTATCTTCCCGCCTCGCAGAGGCGGAAGGTTTTTGACCCTCAACCGCCACGGCGTCTGAAACCTGCCGCCTCTGCGAGGCGGGTTCTAATGGTTTCAGTTTTAGATGCGATTGCCCTGATATCCTCTGCCCTCCCTCTTGCCATCGCCCGCGCGAGGGCGTAGTTTATCAGCATGGCCAGAAAAGCAAATCAAGGGGCAGCCGCGCAGGAGACCACGCCGGCTCAAACGCTCGCGACCCCGCAGGCGGCGCAGGCGGCGAAAAAACCTTCCAGCCTCGTCGACACGCGGGTGATCTACTGCGGCGACAATCTCGATCAGTTGCGCAAGCTCCCCGACCAGTGCGTGGACCTGATCTACATCGACCCGCCCTTCAACTCCAACCGCAACTACGAAGTCTTCTGGGGTGAAACCAAGGAAAAGCGGGCCTTCGACGATCGACACGCAAGCACGGCCGCCTACATCGACTTCATGCGCCCCCGCTGCGTGGAACTGGCCCGAGTCCTCAAGAAGACCGGCTCGTTCTACTACCACTGCGACTGGCACGCCTCCCATTACGTCAAAGTCATGCTCGATCAGATCTTGGGGGAGAATAACTTCGTCAATGAGATCATCTGGAAGCGCCAGTCGTCCCATAACGACTCAAAGCAGGGAAGCAAGCATTATGGGCGGCTACATGATTCGATCTTCTTTTACACCGGCGGCTCGGATGATTACGTTTGGAACCAACTCTACGAACCGTACGCAGACGACTATATTGAGACCTTCTACTCCAATGTGGAGCCAGAAACCGGACGGCGCTTCCAGTACGGTGATTTGACAGCCCCGGGCGGCGCTTCTAAGGGGAACCCGCATTACGAGTTCTTGGGCGTCACGCGGTATTGGCGGTACTGCCAAGAGAAGATGGAGGAACTGCATCGGGCAGGCAAGATCGAGTTTCGTCCTAAGGGCAAAGTGCCGCGACTGAAACGATATCTTGATGAAGCCAAAGGGATGCCCGTTCAATCTGTCTGGACCGATATTCGTCCCCTCAGCAATTTCGGCAGGGAAGCACTGGGCTATCCAACGCAGAAACCCGTCGGCTTGCTTGAACGAATTATCAAGACGAGCAGCAACCCCAACGACATCGTGCTGGACGCCTTTTGCGGGTGCGGGACGGCGTTGGTGGCGGCCGAGACTTTGGGGCGGCAGTGGATCGGGATCGACATTTCGCCCACGGCCTGTCGCGTGATGGCCAAGCGCCTGCGCGACGTCTGCCGCGTGAAGGAAGACGAGAAGCTCTGGCAGATCGGGCGCGGGTTTGTCGTGCGCGACCTGCCCTGGAGCCAGGAGCAGCTCCGCAAGCTGCCGCCCTTTGAGTTCGAAAACTGGGCCGTCATCGCCCTGGGCGGCATCCCCAACAAGGCCCAGGTGGGCGACATGGGCATCGACGGCCGCATCTACCCCGTCTCGGCCATGCCCGAGAAGAGCGGTCCCTCAGCCGGACAACTGGACTTCATGGACGCGTGGTATCCCATCCAGGTCAAGCAGAAGGACAAGACCGGCCGCGCCGACATCGACGCCTTCGAGACGGCCATGAACCGCGCCAACCGCACCAAGGGCTTCTTCGTCTCGTTCGACTTCACCACCGACGCCCTGACCGAAATCCAGCGCTACTTCACGGCCGAGCACAAAGTAATCGTCGCCCTGACGGTGCAGGAGATTCTGGAAGAACAGATTGCAAGGAAGTTGGTGTAAGGACTTACAGAGGACACGGCCGTGCGACTGCAACTTGCGCCACGTGCTAGTGAGCATGATTTTGAGTGCTTGTGCGTGAGTATCTTCCGCAAATACTGGCGTTCCCTTAGCATTCAGCGCTACGGGCAGAGCGGCCAAACACAACATGGGGTGGATTTCTGTGGATATGGTGCTGATGGCGCGCTCTACGGCGGCCAAGCTCGATCCTGCGCCCATGTTCGTCGCCCTTATGAAGAAAGGGTTTCTGGAAAGCGATGGACCCCTTAGGCTTTTATCGCCGCAGTCGCGCCCGATTTGGTCGAGCAACCCCATTCTGCTCAAGATCGGCAACATGGTCTTTTCTGACCATCTGATCAGAGAGACAATATAACGCGGTTCCCGCGGCTCAGATTCGCCTTAATACCACCCGAAGTTTCTACCGTGCGAACCTGCTAGCGTCCGATGCCGCTCATCCACGGCAGTTGCTCGGGCCAAATGCCCGTCATAGTCCGGGCTGTCGATCTCCACTAACTGAAGATCATAGATCGGATTGGCCCCTCCGTCACGTTTAGTAAATACCGCCGCATAATTGGAGCGTCGTTGTATCTGCCCTTCGACAACCGGGAAGACCCCCGCATGAATTTCAGGAACGGCCTCAGAAAGTTCTATCCTCCACATTGCATTGTCTGGTCGATAGATGGCCCGAAATGAAGCCAGTACCCCGTTCGACAGCCTCATGTCGAGATAGCTGGTGACTCCTCCAGCAAGTCCAAAAAATGGAACTATATTTTGGACCAATTCAAGTTCGGTTTGCTGGTGGCCGACCATAGTCCCGCAGTCGATCAATACCGTGTTTGCATTTTGTATGTTCATATCGCTGATCTTAACTGTTCGTCGGGAACAATGCAAGCAAGTCTTTGCTGTGCAATCTCTAGCAGATCCACAGGGTCCCTCCGGAACTGCTCGACATATTCGTTCTTCTCTATCCCGATGAACCTACGACCTTCAGCCTTGGCCGCAACAAGAAAACTGCCGCTTCCAAAGGCATTGTCTAACACGATATCATTGGGATTAGTGAAAGTTCTAACAAGATATCGCCCAAGCGCCACCGGTTTTTGTGTTGGCTGGTATACTGGCCCTTCAGACTCGGCCGTCTTGAAATAGACAACGTCTGTAGGATAGCGTTTCCCTTCGCTGGCCACCAGGACCGGAGAAAACTCACCATAGCTTCCAGTAAACTGCGCTTTGCGCACGCCTTTTGAGTAGGCCTCGCCGGCCGAAAACTGCGGGTTATACGTTGGCGGCTTTTTATAAAAAACACAAATATCTTCATGCTTTCGTAGCGGTTGTTTCTTCGCGTTAAGGAAGTTTGTGGGTTTGGATTTCTCCCAGACAATCTTGTACCGGAACAATCTGGTATTGCTGACGATTAGTTTTGCTGTAAACACTCCTTGGGCCGTTAAGCAAATTACCCCATTGGGTTTTATTATGCGTTCATATTCGGCCCAAAGATCGTCCAAGGGGATCACAGAGTCCCATGGATTCTGCGTAGTTCCATATGGCAGGTCACAAAGTATCATGTCTATCGACTGGCTGGGTAGAGTCGGCATGACCTTGAGGCAGTCGCCTTCGATAACCCGTGATTCCTCCAGACGGGAAGTTTTATCCATTATCCTTCTCTCCTTCGTAGCACTTGGCGTGTTTTGGCTAAAAGTACCTGCCTAGCCCATGAGGATGCATCAAGAGATAACGCTGCCGCAGCAGTTACAATCTTCTTGTGCTCTTTCCTCAAGAGACGCACCTGGAATAGTTTATTCCGAAGATCCTGATCGCGTTTTTTTGGTCTTGCCATAGCTGCGTCCGAAAATCTCTTTTCGGCACTTTTTGCCTGATTACTGTAGTGTTAATAAAATGTTTATAACATTACACATATCTCGAGGAGTGGTTCATCTTCGATTGCGCACTCGGCGGAAATAGCGGTAAAGCCCTGGCCGTGGCGGCCGACAGCGCCCTACCGGACAGCGGAGAATTACCAACAGCTTCGGACGGAAGGGATTCGCCCGGCGATTCCGCATCAGCACAAAAAGGGACCCAAGGACAAGTTCGGGCGGGACTGCTTCCGGTACGATGTCCATCAGGACTGTTACATCTGCCCTGCCGGGCAGAAGCTCTCTCGCAGGGCCAAGACAGGCAATGGCTATCATGTTGTTCTATCCCCCCGCCACTGCAATGCTGACCGTCCATTTCTTTTCTTGCCGCGAAGATTTGTTGCATCAGCGGTGAGCCACAACACGGGATGGCGTGAAACAACCACGCCATCCCGAGCCGACTGCGTCGGAGGTCCCCCCCCGGGTGGGGAAGAAACAAGATAAGCCCCAAGGGCAGCGGGATGAGGCCGCCGGCGTCGTGGGCAGGGGCCAAACGGAGGCTCATGGGGGGCCGGCTTGGGGCCTGGGGTCCTACGGCGATGGCGGCTGGCGAAACTGCTCACCGGCCTGGACCGGCAGAAGATGCCTTTGGTTGCGGCCAGAGGCCGCGCCGGGTTCTCTGTGGCAAAGTTGTTGCTGCTATGTGCTGCCGGAAAGTTTGGGCCATTCGGCACAGATACCTTAATTCGCTCATCGAAATCATAATTTGCTTTTCCTGAGTTCTTCGCTCTGATGCACACGAAGTGACTCGCCGCATTGACACTTCCGACGTTGGGTGATATAGTGCCTTGGCCACGGTGGGGATTCTTTAGCGGTCTACGGATCTACGGGGAAGTCGCTGGGTCGGGTCAGTGGACTCGTCAGGAAACTCGATGCCGTCCCGGGTCGGACATTGCGCCGCGAGTCTGGAAGCCCGGCGCGAAAGACCGGCGTGGGTCGGCAGCGTGGTAATCGGGGAGGAGTCTAGCGGAGAATACACATGAGCAAGATCTTCCGAATCCTGGCGATAGACGGCGGCGGCCTGCGGGGCGTATATGCCGTGCATTTGTTGAAACGCATTGAGGAGGAGTTGGGCCCGGTATGGGACAAGGCCTTCGACCTGATCGTCGGGACCAGTACCGGATCCATGATCGCCGGCGGCTTGGCCTGCGGGATCACCGCAACGCGGGGTGAGCAGATCTTTCTGGAAGAGGGAAAACGCATCTTCCGAAAGCGATGGTTCACCCTGATGGGATTGATCGCAAGCCGATACCGGAACTGCGAACTTAAGCGCGTGCTGGAGGACACCCTGGGCGATCGCAAGCTCGCGGACGTCAAGACCCCTCTGATGATCCCCGCGACGGACATCGGCAACGGGTGCGTCCACATGTTCAGATCGGCGTACCACGCGGATTTCGCCGGGACCAAGGATCTGCGCGTCGTGGATGCCATCATGGCCTCCTGTGCGGCCCCGACGTATTTCGACCCTCACCTCGTCGGCGAGTATCTGTTGGCCGATGGAGGCCTTTGGGCCAATGATCCGTCGCTGGCGGCCACCCTCGAGGCCCGGCAGCATTTTGGAGTCGAACTGGAAGATGTGAGGGTGCTTTCCATCGGCACCGGATCCGGCCGGCGATTCTACTCGCAGGCCACGCGGTGGAGGCACAAGGTACTGGGATGGGGGCTGGCCACGCGTTGGGAGGCCGGCAAGTGCATCAACATGATTCTGAACCTTCAGGTTGAGAAGTCCCAGCACATGCTGGGGGTCCTGCTGAAACCCGAGCAACTACTGCGGTTCTCGTTCACGTCCGATATGCCTTTGGCTATTGATGATGTTCGGGAGATTCCCAACCTGATTTCAAAGGCGGACTACGATTTCGAGCACGGTTTCCCGAGGATCCGGGACTTTCTGATCCTGGCTTCGAAAGAGATATCCCCCCAGAAGCCAGCCGCACAAGCCTGCGGACCCGCTGCCTGACTTGAAGACGATATGGGCAAGTGCCCATGCTACTTCTGAGCATTACGGAAAAGAATTGCCCATCCCTTGCAAAGGGCCCGTCGTTGCTCAATAATGCCCCCTGACCGGACCGGGGACGGGTGGGCGGTTTCGGCTGTTTGCCAAGGCAAAGGAGTTCGCCGTGATCAGAGTGGCCGTCATAGGCGCCGGGAACTGGGGCAAGAATCTCGTCCGCACGTTCAACGCCACGCCCGGGGCGGAGCTGCGGTACGTCGTCGATGTCAACGAAAAGACGCTCAAGACCCTCGGGGCACTCTATCCCCGGGCGACCATGACCGCCGACCTCAACCAGGTCCTCCAGGACAAGGATATCGACGCCTGCGTGGTAGCCGTCGACGCCCCCCGCCACCACGCGGTCGCCAAGGCCTGCCTCCAGGCCGGCAAGCATACGTATGTGGAAAAACCGCTGGCCCTCAACGGCCGGGAAGCCACCGAGCTGGTCGACCTGGCCACGGCCAACGGGCGGCACCTCATGGTCGGGCACCTGCTGGAGTACCACCCGGCCGTCAATTACATGAAGGACATGATCGCCCAGGAGTCGGTCGGGCAGCCGCTCTACCTCTACTTCCACCGCGTGAACCTGGGCGTGGTTCGCACGCAGGAGAACGCGTGGTGGTCGCTGGCCCCGCACGACATTTCGGTGGCGTGCTATCTCTTCGGCGCCCAGCCCGTCAGCGTCACGGCTACGGGGCAGTCGTTTCTTCAGCCGGGCATCGAGGACGTGGTTTTCGCGACGCTGCGGTTCGCCGACGGCAAGCTGGCGCACATTCACGTGTCATGGCTGGACCCGCACAAGATCCGCAAAGTCACGCTGGTGGGGTCGCAGAAGATGGTCGTCTTCGACGACATGGACGCCTCGCAGAAGATCTGGATTCACGACAAGGGCGCCGTCGTCAAGAGCGTCGAGAGCTACGTCGAGGCCATCACCCTGCGCACCGGCGACATCCTGATCCCCCGGATCTCCTCGCAGGAACCGCTGATGCTGGAATGCCAGCACTTCATCGAGAGCATCACCAAGAACACGACCCCCCGCAGCGACGGACAGGACGGGCTGAGAGTCGTCCGCGTTCTGGAAGCGGGCAGCCGCAGCCTCCAGGAAGGCGGAAAACCGGTTACCATATAAGGCTTATTCGCCGGCCCGGCCGGGCGGCGGAAGGAGATATCATGGCGCAGCAGGACACGCCCTATTTCGTGCATCCGACGAGTTTCGTCGACGCCGGCGCACAGATCGGCGAAGGGACCAAGATCTGGCACTTCAGCCACGTCTACGCCAAGGCGAAGATCGGCAAGAAGTGCATCTTCGGGCAGAACGTGTCGATCGCCGACGGAGTCGAGATCGGCAACAACGTCAAGGTGCAGAACAACGTGTCGATCTACACCGGCACGGTGATCGAAGACGACGTGTTCCTGGGCCCCAGTTGCGTGCTGACCAACGTGACGAACCCGCGCTCGCAGGTGGTTCGCCACAGCCTGTATGAAACGACGCTCCTGCGCCGCGGCGCCACGGTGGGCGCCAACGCGACCATCGTCTGCGGGACGGTGCTGGGGCGGTATTGCTTCGTGGCCGCCGGCGCGGTCGTGGCCAAAAACGCCCCCGACTACGCCCTGATGATGGGCGTGCCCGCACGCCAGGCCGGCTGGGTCAGCCGCCACGGTCACCGCCTGGGCGCCCCCGACGCCTCGGGCGTCATGCGCTGCCCCGAGAGCGGCTTTCGCTACAAAGAGGTCTCGCCCGGCGTCCTGCGATGCCTGGACCTGGACGAAGAAGCCCCCCTGCCCGCCAATTTGGCCGTAGGCACAAAATCCTACGACGAGTTCAAGAACGCCATCGCCTGAAAGGAACGGAAACCCAAATGAAAGTCCCGCTGCTCGATCTCAAGGCCCAGTACGCCCCCATTCGCGAACAGGTCCTCAAGGCCATCACCGAGGTGGTCGATTCCTGCCAGTTCATCAACGGTCCCCAGGTCAAGCAGTTGGAGGACGCCGTCGCCAAGTATTGCGGTTGCGCCGCGGCTGTCGGCGTCTCCAGCGGCACCGACGCCCTGCTCTGCGCGATGATGGCGCTGGGCCTGGGCGAGGGCGACGAGATCATCACGACGCCCTACACATTCTTCGCCACCGCCGGCTGCATCGCCCGCACCGGGGCCAAGCCGGTCTTCGTCGACATCGAGCCCGACACGTTCAACATCGACGCGACGAAGATCGAAGCGGCGATCACTCCAAAGACCAAGGCGATTCTGCCGGTCCACCTGTTCGGTCAGATGGCCGACATGGACCCGATCATGGCCATCGCCGCCAAGCACGGCCTGCTCGTGATCGAAGACGCCGCCCAGTCGATCGGTTCGCTGTATAAAGGCCGCCCCGCCGGCAGCATCGGCACGGTGGGCTGCTTCAGCTTCTTCCCCTCCAAGAACCTGGGCACCCTGGGCGACGGCGGGATGATCGTGACGCAGTCGGCCGAGCTGGGCGAGCGCCTGGCGGTCTTCCGCAACCACGGGTCCAAGCCCAAGTACTACCACAAGTTCGTCGGCGGCAACTTCCGCCTCGATACGGTCCACGCCGCGGCGCTGCTGGTCAAGCTGCCGCACCTGGAGAAATGGTCGCAGATGCGCCGGGCCAACGCGGCGCGGTATACGTCCAACTTTGCCGGCTTTGCGCCGGTGCGCACGCCGGTCATCCGCGACTGGAACACCAGCATTTTCAACCAGTACATCATCACCGTGCCGCGGCGCGACGAGCTGCAGGCGTTCCTGAAGCAGAACGACATCGGCACCGAGGTCTACTACCCCGTCAGCATGCACGAGCAGGAATGCTTCGCCTCTCTGGGCTGCCGCAAGGGCGACTTCCCCAACAGCGAAAAGGCCGAGGCGTCCACGCTGGCCCTGCCGATCTACTCCGAACTCGCCGGCGAGCAGATCGACTTCGTCGCCGGGAAGATCAAGGAGTTTCTGTCCTGACGACTAACGCCTCAGTTATGGGCTGTGTCGCGGGCGTCCCGCCCGCGCGTGGCGAGGCCGTCTCGGCCTCGCTGCCCAACCGCCGCAGGCGAGACGCCTGCGGTACTCGCGGGCAAGATGCCCGCGACACGCATGTAACTGAGGCATTGCCCTGACAATGTCTGATACGAAGAAGGTCCTCCTGGTCACAGGGCACTATCTGCTGTCCAAGCGGCGGGCTGGATTCCATGCCTTGGCCGAGGCGTTCTGGCAAAAGGGCTGGCAGGTGCTGTTCTTTACCGGAGCCCTGAGCCGCCTGTCCCGCCTGAGGCGCGACTATCGCCTGCAGTACCCGGTGCTGGCCGAGGCCAATCGCATCCGCCCGGTCAAGGACCGGATGGACAGCTTCGTCTGGTACACGCCCTGGCATCCGGCGTCGGTCCGCATGCGGTGGCTCGAGCGCCTCACGTACCGATGGTTCGCCCGGTACGGCCGCCAGGACATCGGCCCCAGCCGGGCGTTCGTCGAAGAGGCCGACCTGATCATCTTCGAGAGCACCCCGGCGCTGCTGCTGACAGAGGCCTTCAAGGAGATCAACCCGCGGGCGCGCTACGTCTACCGCGTCTCGGACGACATGCGACTGCTGGGCAACCACCGCGTGGTCCTGGACGCCCAGGACCGCCTGGCCGGCACGTTCGATTTGATCAGCGTCCCCAGCGAACCGCTGCTGGAGAAGTTCCGGCAGTACCCCCAGACGCGGCTGCACCTGCACGGCATCAACAAGGATGTCTTCGACGCCCCGCACGAGAACCCGTACGACCCGGCGTGGGAGGCCAACTGCCTGTTCGTGGGCGCCAGCCGCCTGGATTACGCGGTGCTGGCCGCGGCGGCGGGTCAATTCAAGCGGTGGGCGTTCCACGTCATCGGGCCTTTCAGGAATCTGCCCCGCGCCGCCAACATCATCGCCCACGGCGAGATGGAGTTTCTCAAGACCGTGCCGTACATCCGCCACGCGGACATCGGCCTGCACACGCTCGCGCACGTTCCGGGCGCGGAGTGTTTCACCAACAGCCTCAAGGTCATGCAGTACTGCTACTGCCGCCTGCCCATCGTCGCGCCGGAGTTCCTCCGCACCCCGCGCCGCAACATGTTCTACTATCGCCCCGGCGACGCCGAATCGATCGCCCACGCCCTGCGCCAGGCCCGAGCGTTCGATCGGGCGGCCTACACCCGCGACGACATCCTGTCATGGACAGACCTGGCGAGCCTGTTGGCCGGCGAAACGACGTCCGCCGCCACACCGCGCTAACCCGAAAACGGCATGCACCGCAGAGACCGCAGAGACCGCAGAGAAGCAACCGGCTCAAAAACAGTACGCCGCAGTGTCGTCAGTTGAAAAGAACACACAATCCACGAAAGCGCCCCGCACTGTGCTGTATTTTTCTTGAAATGCCTCTGCGATCTCCGCGATCTCCGCGGTGAAACATCCGGGTTAGAGCCGCGGCTGGTCGCATACCTGGCGGTAGAGCGATGCGACCTGCCGGGCGGTGTTGCCCCAGGTGTATTTCGCCGCCTGCGCCAGGCCCTTGGCCGCCAGTTCCCTGGCCACATCGTCGCGCAGGGTTTGCTTGACCGCCTCGGCCAGCGCCGCCGGGTCCGACACGTCGACCTGCAAGGCGGCCTGTCCGCACACTTCGTCCAGCGACGAGCCTCGCCCGCACACCACCGGGCATCCGCACGCCATCGCCTCGAGCACCGGAAGGCCGAAGCCCTCGTAGGCGCTTGGAAACAGCAGGCACCGCGCCCCCGCGTATAACAGCCGCAGATGTTCGTCATCCACATACCCGCACTGGATGATGTCCCCGCCGTCGTCGCTGCGCTGCCCGACGGACACAAGCTTGAGCCCGGGATACTCCGCGGCCAGCCGCTCAAAACACTGCCTTGCCGCCTTGAAGCCCTTGTAGGGCTTGCGGTCGCCCATGCAGATGATGTACGCGTCGAGCCCCAGCGACTTGCTGGCCGCGGCGATCTGGTCGGCGGCGACCGGCCTGAAAGCCTCCGACACGCCGTTGGGAATCACCGTAATTTTGCCCGCAGCCTGGGGGAGCATTTCCGCAAGATCGCGCCGCGTCGATTCGCTGGGGCAGATGATCGCCCCGGCCATGCCGGCGGCACGCTTGAGCATTCTTGAGGCGATGAAGACCTTGCCCCGGCCGAACATCTGGGGGAACTTGAAGTGGATCAGGTCATGCACCGTGACGACAAACGGCGTGGGCGGCCGCACCGGAACGTTGTAGTGCGGGAAGTGCCAAAGATCCGCCGGCCCCAGGCTACGAAAGAACCCCCCGCCCCACCACTGCTCGCGCAGCGAATAGAGGGCCGCGTCATAAGGGGCGACCTGTCCGGCCGATCGGGCTTCGTCCGCCGCGCCGGCCATCACCAGGCGCAGCCCCGCATCGACGCGCGGCAGGTGCGTGCAGAGTTCCTTGACGTAGCGCCCGATGCCGGTCCGCCCCCAGAGGCGCGCGTCGATCACGATGGTTTGCGGGCAAGTCATCACTCGGGAAATTCCACGTCAAATTGTTCCGCCCAGGCGATCAGGTTCACGCACCGCCACATGCAGTGATCATAATCGCTCTGGCCGCGGCTCATCCGGCTGAACATGTCCATCATCGCTTCGTGCCTCAGGGCCGGTACGGCGCGGGCTCGCGGCGAGGTCAACACCTGCTGGTACCAGCCGCCCAGCCCCTGCAGCCATTCCAGACCCGGCGTGGCAAATCCGATCTTGTCTTTGCGGTCGAGGATGACATTGGGCACTGTCCCGCGCATGGCCGCACGGAAGACGCGCTTGCCGGGGTAATCGCGGGAGACAAGGTATTCCTCGGGCAGCGAGAACACGAACTCGACCAGCGCCGGCGTGAGGAAGGGGACGCGGCTTTCGATCGAATACGCCATCGAGTTGTGGTCTTCGTATCGCAGCAGTTGCGGCAGGCTGTTGTCGAAGATGGACTGATTGAGCGTCTGTCGCAGAACGTCGGGCCCCTTGACGCGCCAGATCGGCTCGCCGGCGACGCCATGGCGGGCGAACCAGCGTGCGTCGATCCATCGCGGCAGCAGACCTTTGCCGCCCAGGCGGCGCCCGATTTTCTGCAACGCCGTCGGCGCCAGCAATCCGCCGGCGTGCAGCAGCATGCCCAGGCCGCTCTGGCCGCCCAGGCGCGACGCCCCGCGCCAGAAGTGCAGCGCGGGTCCCAGCCGCATCTGTCGCAGCAGCGAAGCGAGGCGGCAGGAAAGATACGGCACGTAGCCGGCCAGCATCTCATCGGCCCCTTGGCCGTCGAGCATCACCTTCATGCCCGCCTCGTGCGCTCGGCGGAAGACGCGAAACTGCGCATAGATGCTCGGGCTTCCGAACGGCTCGTCCTGCGCCGCCAGCAGCGCGCCCAGATCCGAGAGCAGGTCCCGCGGCGAAAGGGCGATCTTGTGCGACTGCGCCGCGGCCCCGGCGGTGATCACGTCGACGTACCGCTCTTCGCTCAGGGCGTTGTCGGCCACGTAGCTGAAGGTCGACAGGTCGCTCTGGGGCCCCAGGCCTGCGCGTGCGAGCATGGTGATGGCCGAGGAGTCCAGCCCACCCGACAGCGCCACGCCCAGCGGCACGTCGCTGCGCAGGTGCATCGTGACGCTCTGGGAAAACAGCTCGCCAAGCCGCCGGGCGGCTTCGTCGAAGGACAGATCGGTGGTGCGGCTGAGATCCAGCCGCCAGTACCGCACGGGGCTCAGCCGCGCCGGCGCGTCCAGCGACACCTTGACGTAATGCGACGACGGCAGAGCGTAGATGCCCTCGAAGAAGGTCTCCTCGCCGCTGTCGCTGAGGCCGAACCGCAGGTACTTGTAGACCCGCGCGGCGTTGGCTCGCCGCGGCAGAGCGGGCAGTTGCAGCAGCGCCTTGATCTCGGAGGCGAAGGCCAGCCCGCCCCGCCAGAACGTGTAGTAGAGCGGTTTGATCCCGAAGAAATCCCGCGCCAGCACCAGCGTGCGCTCGGCGGCGTCCCAGATGCCAAAGGCGAACATCCCCACCAGGCGGGTCAGGCAGCCCTCGCGCCACTGGCTGTATGCCGCCAGCAGAACTTCCGTGTCGCACTCGGAACGGAACCGGTGCCCGGCTTCTTCCAGCTCGCGGCGCAGGGCCCGGTAGTTGTAGATCATCCCGTTGTAGACGATGGTGTAGCGTCCGTCGGGCGAGGACATCGGCTGCGCGCCGGCCTCGGAGGGGTCGATGACGGACAACCGGCGGTGGACCATCGCCACGGAGGGTTCGCGAAGATCTGTCGCGCTGCGGGAGATAACGGAGGCGCCTCGCCCGTTCCATCCGAAGAACCCTTCGCCGTCGGGCCCGCGATGCGCCAGGCAGCGGCCGATCGCCGTCAGCAGCTCGGCGTCGATGCCGCCCTGTCCGCCCGCCAATATTCCGGCAATACCGCACATAGACGCTCTCAGACCCCCAGTTCCTGGTAGACCTTCAGCAACGCCTGCCGCTGGCGCACCCAGGAATACTTCTCCTGGGCCGCTTGCATACTGGCGGCCGTGAACTCGCCCTTCTGCCGCCGGCTCAGGCAATCTTCAACCGCCGAGGCGATCTGCCGCGCCGAGCCCATCGGGTACACCTCGCCGATGCCCTGGTCCTTGACGATCTTGCGAAGCTCCGGAAGATCGCTGGCACAAACGGGAACCCCCGCCGCGATGAACTCAAAGAGCTTGTTGGGAGTGCAGAAGCGATTATTCAGGATGCCGTCGTCCGTATACGGAATGATCCCCATGTCCGCCAGGCGCGTGAACCCCAGCAGCCGCGTCTGGCTGACCGGCGGGGCGAAGAAGACGTTGGCGATGCCCTTGCGGGCGCAGGCGGCCTTGAGCGACCTTGCCAACTCGCCTTCCCCCAGCATCAACAGGCGAACGTCGGTGCCCAACTCGGCGAAAGCGGCCACGAGGTTCTCCAGGTTCCGCTCCGGGCCGATGTTGCCTTGGTACAGCACGTTGAGCCCGCCCTTCGGAACTGCGAAGTGCCCCAGGAATTCCTCCCCCGTCACAGCCGCGGGGGGACCGGCCGCCTCATGGCTGTTGTAGACGACGGCCGGCATGGCGATGGCGTAGAACTCGACCATTTGCCGGGCGATGGAGTCGTTGACGGTGATGACGCGGTCGGTCTGGCCGATCAGCGACGTCTCGACGCCTTTCCAGTATTCCTGAAAAGCTTTGTCCTTCACCTGGTACGGCCACAACTCGTGAGAGTCGTAGATGATCTTCGCGCCGGGCGCTATCTCGCGTTTGAGCTGCACGGCGGCAGGCAGGGTGTCCAGGTCGTGGCAATGGATGACGTCGTACGCGGCCGTCGGGCACCGCCGCACCAGCACCTCGGCGGCGCCGGCCCGCTTCCACCCGCCACTGGCCCGGTAGAGCCTCTTCTGGACCTGGTAAAACCACGGCCAGGCCTTCAAGAGCGTCTTGCCCTTCTCGACGAACCGTCGCCGCCAGCCCAGCCCCTGCAGGTCTTGCGAACTGCACAGAACCAACTCCACGCGGCCGTCCAGCAGGCCCTGTTCCACCGCCGCCGGTACGCTCACCAGCGTGACGCTCCTGCCCGAGTCGGCCAGGGCGTTGGCCTCGGCGACGATGCGGCGGTCGATCCGGGTCGCATGGGCGGAGAGCATCAAGATGTTGGACATGTCGTCATCCTGTTCACAGAAAGGCGATTATACGCCTCTGCCTGGCCGCTAACAATACGCTCCCGCCCGAACCGGCGGAAAGCGCGTGATTCACAGGCCTCAAATCGCTAGAATCGGCCACGATGCCGATGTTCAGTCTCAAAACCTATGAGCACCTGATCCGCTCGCTGGGGGCGACCGCTCGGCCGTTCGTCACGTTCGCTCGTGGCTCGGCCGGCCTGGCGCTGCGGCTGGACGTCGACTACGACCTGGCGTTGGCCGCCGCCGTGGCGGCGATCAACCAGCGCCTGGGCGTTAGAGGCACGTTCTTCATCCAGGTCTCATCGGCCGTGTACAACGCCTGCAGCCCCGCCGACCGCCAGGCCATCGCTCAGATCGGCGAGGCCGGCCAGTTCATCGGTCTGCACCACGACGCCCGCGGCACGGTTTTGGACAGCGACCAGCTCCAGCGCGAGTACGACGTGCTCGAACGCCTGACCCCGCAGGTGCAGCGGGTCGTGGCGTGGCACAATCCGCCAGCCGACACCGCGTCGCTCGATGCCGCCGCCGAGAAGGCGGGCTTCCTCAGCACCTACTGTCCGGAGTTTTTCGGACCCGACCGCTACGTCTCCGACAGCAACTGCCGGCACCGCGCCGAGCAGATCGCCGCCTTCGCCGGCGCCTGCCGCGCCCCACTGGTGCAGGTGCTGCTCCATCCAGTGATCTGGAGTTTCGACGCCGACGGGATGGAAGACGTCCTTGCGGCCCTGTTTGGCGCCAAGGTAAACCAGCTCGGCAGGGACTTCATGCAGAATCGCCTGTGGACCAACGCGCTGTGCCAACGGGCCCTGCGCATGCTGGACGCCGAGGTTCGCAAGGCATGAGCCAGTCGCGCTCCATCGTCCTGTTCGCCGACGAAGTCGGAATACCGCTGGCGCTGGCGTCGGCCGGCGCCGGCGCGATCGCCTGCGTCGTGGTCGACCCCAAACGCGCCACTGCCGTGGCCGCGGCCGAGCAGGCCTGCCGACCATTGGCGATCCCCGTCCTGGCCCACCCTTCACCGCAAGGGCGCCGGGAATTCGAGGCCGCCGTCGGCGACCTGTCTGCCTCACTGGGCCTGGTGGTTTCGTACAATCGGATTCTCTGGCCGGACCTGCTTGGGCTGTTCCCCCGCGGCGTGGTGAACCTCCACGGCAGCCGCCTGCCGCAATATCGCGGCGCCAACGTCCTGCAGTGGGCCATTATCAACGGCGAGACGCAGACCGCCATGACGATGCATTACGTCGACCAAGGCGTCGACACCGGGGCGATCATCGCCCAGCGCGACGTCCCGATCGCCCACGCCGACACCGCCCTGGCGGTTCGCGAGAAACTGATGTCGGCCGCCGCAGCGCTGCTTGAGGAATACCTGCCCCGCCTCGTCTGCGGGCGGCTGTCCGCCCACGCCCAGGACGAGGCTTTGGCAAGAGTCTGGCCTCGGCGCCGCCCGCAGGACGGGCGCATCGACTGGTCCTGGAGCGACCGGAAGATCCACGACCTGATCCGGGCGCTGGTGCGGCCTTGGCCTGGAGCGTTCTACCGCGACCGCGCGGGGCAGGACGTCACCATCGACCGTTACATGAGCCTGGGCGAGATTGCGGCGCTGCGCCGCGAGGTGGGGTCATGATTGCCGCCGCCCATCAACCCAACTTCTTCCCCTGGATGGGGTACTTCCGCAAGATCGCCCGGTCGGAGGTGTTCGTCTTCCTGGACGCGGTGCCCTTCGGGTCCAAGGGAACCTGGATCAACCGCGTCAAGATGATGGTCTCGGGCGCCGCCCAGTGGGTCATCTGCCCCGTGGCCAGCGCCCACGAGAAACGCATCTGCGAGATCACCATCGTCGAACCCTCCCCCTGGCGAAAGAAGCTCATCAAGACCCTGGAGATGAACTATGGCAAGGCCGCCTGCTTCAAGGAGGTCATGCCCTGGATCGAACCGATGATTCTGCGCCAGGAAGAAAATCTCTCCCGGTACAACATCCAGAACATCCTGGAGATCTGCCAGCGCCTCGGGCTGCACCGGCGATTCGTGCTGCACTCGGAACTGCCTCCGGGCGAACCTCACGAACTGCTGGGAAGCGAGCGGCTGGCCGCCATCTGTTCGCAACTCGGCGCCGGCGTCTACCTCGCCGGCGACGGGGCCGACGACTACGAGCAGCAGACCGCCTACGACCGAAAGGGCCTGCGCCTGGAGCGTCTGGGCTTTGTGCCCCAGCCGTATCCCCAGGCGGGCGCCGCCGGGTTCGTCGCCGGCCTGTCTGTTCTGGACTGCCTGTTCAACGTGGGCGTCGAGGCAACCGCTTCGATGCTCACACACGACCCTGGAGCCCCACAATGACCCGTTTGGTTTGCCCATCGGACCAGTCGGCCCTGAGCGCGGCCGGCGAGAGCCTGACCTGCCCCTCGTGCGGCCGCAGCTATCCCGTGCGAGAGGGCATCGCTCGCTTCGTCTCGGCGATCGCGGACGATTCACAGAAGCAGGTCGAGGCGGGTTTCGCCTACAAGTGGACGCGCGACGAGTGGGGCTTCGAGCCCAAGCACATCGAGTTGATGCAGGAGTTCTTCTGGACGCGGTTCGGTTTTTCGAGCCATGCCGACGTGGCGGCGTTGTTCGGCGGCAAGACCGTCCTGCACGCGGGGATCGGCTCGGGGCAGTGCGAGCAGCATTATCTTCAGCACTGCCGCGAGGTCTGGGGACTGGATATTTCGCAGAGCGTCGACGCGGCGCAGCGCAACTGGCACAAGCACTACCCTGACCTGGCCGGCAGACTGCACCTGGTGCAGGCCGACCTGATGAGCATGCCGTTTGACGACGGCGCGTTCGACATCGTCTTCAGCGACGGCGTGCTGCACCACACGCCCGACACGCGTGCGGCGCTGGGCGCCATCACCGCCAAGGTGCGCCCCGGCGGGCTGGTGGTGTTCTACGTATACAAAAAGAAGGCGCCCATCCGCGAGTTCGTCGACACGTACCTCCGCGACCGGATATCGGACCTGCCGCCCGAGCAGGCCTGGCAGGCGATGGAACCGCTGACCGCCCTGGCGCGCGACTTGTCCCGCCAGAAACTCCAGATCGCCGTCCCGCAGGACATCCCGCTGCTGGAGCTACAGGCCGGCACTTTCGACCTGCAGCGATGGCTGTATTGGAACGTCATGAAGCTCTATTGGAATGAGCTGCTTGATTTCGACGGCAACAACCACGTAAATTACGACTGGTATTATCCCAAGTACGCTTGGCGACACACGGCCCAGGAGGTTCAGAACTGGCTCGATGAGCTGCGTCTGGAAACCCTGCACCTGCAGGCGGGCGATTCAGGAATCAGCGTCATAGCCAGGAAGGGTTGAGATGGGAATCCACGATTTAAGCTCCAGCGAAAAGACGGCCGCTCGCCGCCAGTACCAGCAGCCGGACTTTCCGTTCGTCTGCGGCATCTCCCTGGGCGAGTACCCGTGCAACCGCCGCTGCCGCATGTGCCCGATGTACACGGCTCCGCCCAAGGTCGAGCGTTACATCACCGACGAGATCCTCGAACAGGCCTGCCGGCAGGTCGGACAGCGGAAGGTCAATCTCGAACTGTCCGCCTACGGCGAAACGTTCATGCACCCTCGGGCCGACGAGTATCTCTTCACCGCCCGGCGGATGTGCCCCAACGCCCAGATCGTCGTGGCCACCAACGGCGCCCTGCTGACGCGCGAGCGATGCGAGAAGATCGTCGACAGCGGGATCGACCACCTGTCCTTCTCGCTCGACGCCGGGTCGGCCGAAAGCTACCAGTGGCTGACCGGCACGAGCGACTATGACGACGTCTGCCGCAACCTCGAGACGCTCGCGGCCGTCCGCGACCAGCGCGGGGGCAAACACCTTCGGATCACCACGCACATCATCGGCATCAAGGAGCTCGCCCACGAGTTCGAGGCCTTCGAGGCCCGCTGGAAAGGTATCGTCGACTCGGCGGTGGTGCGTCCTTACGGCAACTGGGCGGGGATGGTCAACGACAACGGCGTGACGCCGGCGCAGAAGCAGGAGATCCCGGCCGAGCGGTATCCCTGCGCGTGGCTGTGGTACGCCACGAAGATCGAGCCTAACGGCGACGTCTCGAAATGTTTCGTCCACATCACGGGCGACCTTCACCCCGTGGGCAATATCATGCAGGAACCCCTCGAGTCGATCTGGCGCGGCGAAAAGATGAACCGCCTGCGGGAACTCCACATGACCAACCGCTGCGGCGAGCTGGACCTGTGTCCCGACTGCATCGTCTGGTCGCTGTTTCCCAAGTTCTGGAAGCAGCGCAAGCGCCTGGGGCTCTTTAAAACCGGAGAGTGGAAATGAGCGTGGCAGGAAGACTCAAGCGATTGGTGGCCTCTGCCCTGGGACGCAAGACTCCCCCCGCCGTCGAGGCCTCCGCCGACGCGCCCAGGGTCGCGCCGCCCTTCCCCCACTACATCTGCATGGAGCTGACCAACGCCTGCAATCTCCGCTGCATCCAGTGCATCTACCAGGGCGGCAAGGGCGACCACTACCGCGGGCAGATCGGCTACATGGACGTCGACCTGGCCCGGCGGGTGCTCGACCAGCTCCAGCCGACGCGCTGCGGCGTCATGCTCAACGGCGACGGCGAGGCGCTGCTGCATCCCAAGTTCCAGGTCATCGCTCGCCATGCGGTGAGCCTGGGGCTCTCCAGCGTGTACTTCAACACCAACGGCACGCTGCTGTCGCGCGAGTTCACCGACGAGTTCGTGACGTACTTCAAAGGCGCCGTCTCGATCAGCCTTGACGGTTTCAAGGAAAGCCACGACCGCATCCGGCGCGGCTCCTCCTACGACAAGGTCGTCGCCAACATCGACTACCTGCTGGCCCGGATCGGCGAAACCGGCGCGCCCATCACGCTCTCGGCGGCGTACTGCAATTATGACCAGCCCAAGGGCGAGCGCCTGGAGTTCGCCAAGTACTGGACGCAGCGCCTGGGCAGCGTCTCGGTGTGCGAGGTATACGACCAGGACTACCGGATCATCTCCGACCAGATCAACAAGCCCCAGAAGCCCGACCGCGTCCGCTGCGGCGTGCCCTGGGAGACGTTCATCGTCCGCTGGCAGGGGCCCGTCGTGCCCTGCTCGAACTGCTTCCCCCTCGGCGACGCCGGCGGCATCGTCCTGGGCGACTCGCGAACGCAGACCCTCCTGGACATCTGGAACGGCCCGGTCCTCGCCGACCTGCGCCGACGCACCGAGGCCTGGGACCTCGAAGGCACCATCTGTCAGCCGTGCGAACGATGGAACATGTACGTCACGTTGGACCCGCGCGAAGAGGAGGGTATGATGGTCACCCGGACCGGCGTGTTCAGCACGTACAAGAGAAAGGACCCCGCGCCCGATGCGCCTGGTGGCCATTGAAAATCTCGACCCCTCATCCGGCAACACGCCGGCGGAGATAGCGACGCTCTTCGGCGCTGACGCCTGGCTGACGCTGAACTGCGGCGGCACATGCACCCCCACCGGCGGCGACAAGCGCCTGCTCGCGGCCGCCGGGGCCTCACCCGCCAGCCCGCTGGACTTCTACCGCCGCCTGCTCGGCGCGCTGGACGCCCCGGCCCAGATCGTCCGCCTGCGCAACCCGGCCTATCCGCTGCACCGCCTGCTGTCGGCCGAAATGGACGAAGCGTTTGGGCCCGCACAGTACGACTATGTCCTGTCCACCGCCGCCGAGTGCGGCCTGACGGGGTACTTCGCCGAACGGTTCAATGCCGCCGCCCTCGACCGGATCAGTCACACCGCCCAGGCCGTCATGCCCGAGGGCTACTTCAACGGCATGGCGACGCAGCGATGCGGGCGGCACTGGTTCTCGCTGGATCTGCGGCGGTTTTATCTGCAGGACAATTTCGAGCGCCTGTTCGATTCGCCGCGCAGCCTGTGCGTCAACGCGATTCCCACGTGCAACTATCGCTGCGAGAAATGCCAGTACCACTCGCCGCGCGTCGGGCAGCGCCGCGACTGGCCGCCGGCGATGACTGTCGAGAAGTTCCAGCTCATGCTCGATCGCACCAAGGCGTACAAACGCCTGGCCAGCGTCTGCCCCACCATCAGCGGCGAACCGCTGCTGCATCCGCAGATCGACACCCTGGTGCGCCTGACCAAGAAAGCCGGCTACAGCTCGTCCTTCGCCACCAACGCCGCCCTGCTGGACGGCGAGATGACCGCCCGCCTGCTCGACGCCGGACTCGATGGCATTGCCTTCAGCGTCGATAGCTGCGACCCGCAGACGTACCAGGCACTTCAGCACGGCAACCTCGAAGCCGTCGAAGGCAACATCCTGCACTTCCAGCAAGAGGCCGCCAAACGCCAGCGCCCCTGCCCGATGACGATGATCTGCGTCGTCTCCAAGGCCAACGAGTCGCAGGTCGAGGCTTACCGCGATCGCTGGCTCGGCCGGGGCATTGCGGTGGTCTTCTCGGCTGAGCATGACATCGAGAACAACAATACCGCCTCGTTTGCCCATTCGCGGTGGGGCCCGTCCCAGCGGATGCCTTGCCATTCGCTCTGGCACGGTCTGTACCTCCAGAACGACGGGCGCCTCGTGACCTGCGGCGCCACGGCAGGCTCCGACGGCCTCAAGGACAACTTCTTCGAGCAGGAGCCCCAGAGCCTGTGGCGCTGCCACGCGATGGAGACCCTCCGCCGCCAGCAGTTGACCGGCCAGCGCCCAGGTTACTGCGGTATGTTCTCCTGCTGGACCGGGCTGATGAATACCTGGGCGTATGAGGACGGCCGCCTGATCAACCACACCCTGGGCACGTGGATGGAACCGCTCCCCCCGCCGCTCTCGGCGCCGCAGGCAACGCTCGAGTCGGAACACCAACCCTCCCGCTCGATACTACGCCGAGCCCTGCGCTCGCTGCGCCGCCGCCTGGGGTAAAGCCGTTCTGGGCTAGTGATCAACGCCCAGGACGCCAAGCACTTCAAAGGCGCCTTGCCCGCCCATAACAGGATCCGTCTCAGACATCATGGCCCAATAGTCCAGCGGGCCCGGCGCCAGGAAAAGCAGGTACTTGCGACCTTCAACGATCTGGCCGGCCGGGGCAGTCGGGGCAGACGTGCGGAATGAGATGGATTTCAGAGAGGTATTACCGCGAAGAACCCGCTGGATATCAAAGGCGTTGTTGATCGGCATAGCCAGACTTCCGTCGGGTCCGGAAATGCACGGGCCGTTGTAGTGCTTTCCCGTGCCGACGGCGATCACCGTCGCTCGCTCAATCATCTCGGGCGGGACTTTCTGACCCCCGCGCAGAACCTCCGACAGTGCCTGCGTCAGCGGCAGACCCCACTGCTTATCATCGCGGCCGCCGCCGAACATCGCCGCTCGCGGTATCAGCAGCGATGCGTTGTCGTCGCCGAGGGATTCGCCGCGAAAGACCGCCATCGTCTCCACGGGTACCGCCTCGTCGTCGCGGCCCCGGCGGTCCAATATCTTCCACCAGAACAGCTTGCCCAGCGTCTGGTCGACGCTCACGTGGATTGGCACGTAATGCCCCGTCTGGTCGTCTTTGATGGACCCCTTGAGCTGGCCGGTGACTTCGGAATCGCCGCCGGGGGTTTTGGTTTTGACCTGCTCCAGCCGCGCCGCCCCGATGGCCGTTGTCACGCCGTCGGGCGCGGCCGCGCCGGCATCGACCGCCCCCAAGGCCGCATTGAGCAGCGCCGGGACATCAAGAGACGTCTCGATATTCTCCGTCAGAACAAACACGCCCAGCCCTCGCCACTGTCGAAGGCCTTTCGCCCGGCGCGACGGTTCTCCATACTCGCGCGGCACATAGCTTGACGGCATCAGCCAGATGTCGATCCGCGGACTCTCTTTCCAGCTAAAGCTCTGGTAGTTCCGATCCAACTTCCGCACGGCCATGAACAACACGCCCGGATGGGCCGACAGACCGGCTGGGCACATCGGGGCGTCAGTCAGCGCGTAGGGGATAAACCACCCCTGCGACAGTCGCTGGGCCAGGGCGATCAGGAACTGCTGCGACCATCCCTGCGTCACCGAGAGCTTGGCCGGAATCGTCGGCGGTGCGGGCTGCGCCGCCTGCGTCGCCGTGGCGGGTTGAGACGCGGGAGACGAGGCCGGCGCGTGGCGCCCGCGACAACCGCCCCCGCTCAGGATGAACACTGACATGCAGATGGCGAAGATACGGTTGATGCTCGGCGCGTATGGATTCATGAGCAACATTATGCTGGACGGGAACCCGTCGAGCAAGTCGAAGCACCGCCTCGTTAGCGGTCGAGAACCATACGTCTCGCTGCAAAACGCGCGGGGCAAGCCCCGCCGCTAACAGGAAACGCCATGGCTGCTACTCGAACGTCACGATCACCGGCGCGTGGTCCGAGGGGCTCTTGCCTTTGCGCTCGTTGCGGTCAACCTCGGCGGCAGTGGTCTTGTCGGCCAGCGGTCGCGTCGCCAGCACGTGGTCGATCCGCAGCCCGTTGTTCTTCGGGAATGACAGCAGTTGATAGTCCCACCAGGAATAGATGCCGCCCTCAGGGTGCATCTTGGCAAAGACATCCACCAAGCCCCAGTCGGCGATCTCCTGCAGGGCCGCCCGCGCGGTCGGATGGCAGAGCACGCTGGAGGCCCAGAGTTCCGGGTTGGCGACGTCCTGGTCGTCGACGGCCACGTTCAAGTCGCCGCAGAGCACCAGCGGCTGATCGGGCTGGTAGCATTGCTCCAGATGCGTCCGCAGGCGGTGCATCCACTGGAGCTTATACTGGTACTTCTCCGAGCCGACGAACGACCCGTTGGGAAAGTACGCGCTGATGATACGCACGCCGTCGATCGTGGCCGCGATCAGCCGCGAGTCCGGGTCCGGCACGGCGTCGCAAAGCCCGCGCGACACATCGGCCGGTTCGCCGCGGCTGAGGATCGCCACTCCGTTGTAAGCCTTCTGCCCGTATACGGCGCAGCGGTACCCCATCGCCTCGACCGCCGCCGCGGGAAAGATATCGTCAGTGACCTTGAGTTCCTGCAGACACACCACGTCCGGCCGGTGCCGCTCCAGCAGCGCCGCCAGCCTCTCCATCCGCACGCGAATCGAATTGACGTTCCAGGTGATGAGCTTCATTCGGGGACACAGGAAAAACCCTGCTCGGCAAAGTGGCTATCGAAAGTGAATACCTGACGAATGCCCATGCGTCTCATGATGTGGAAGCTGACACAGTCGACGAGGCTCAGATCCCTTCGGCCCGCTGCCAACAGCGCTTCGGCTGCCGCTTCGTGGTCGGCCGAATTGCTCCATTCCACTGAAAGAATGGGATAGAACAATTCATGCAGCGAACGGGCTGCCGCAATTCCAAAACGAGCCTGTACCAATGCAAACGTTTCTGTAAGGACGCAACTGGGGACAACCAAGATCGCATCGCCATCGAGCAATTCCTGCCAAGCCGCTCTTGCAGCAGCGTGATTGATGTCCTTGGGGTTGAGCATTGCCAGGAAAGCAGAGGTGTCAATGAGGCAGATCACGAACCGAAATCCTCAGCCAGATACTTGTCGTGGTTGACAGAAAGATCTGTGATTTCACACTCAAAGCGGCCCAGCGCATCCACTGTCCGCTGCTTGAGTTCCTGTCGTGAAACGCGGGGCCTGCTGCGCAAAAACTGTTCCATGCCTTCTCGGACGAGTTCGGACAATGAAACCCCTTTGGCCTTAGCTTCCTCACGAATCCTCGTAGACTGCTCTTCGCTAAACTGTATTTGCGTTCTAATCATCGTGACACCATAACATCACTTTCTACATTATGGTAGCATCATCGGCTGCTTTTGACAAAGAAAATAGCCAGTCTTGCCATTTTTCCCGCTATCAACCCTATCTCTCGGTATCCTGCTCCATGTTCGCTCTTACAGGTTTCAGCCCCAGCACACTGGATTCTAGCCGCCGCGGCAGGCAGCTTGAGCGTGATCTGCTGGCTGGTGCGGCTGGTGATTCTTGCATCCAGGCGGCCGGCGGGGATATCCCACTCGATGTCCAACGTGATCCCGCCGCGGCAGGCGATGCCTTGGGCCGAGCCCTTCGTCCACTTCTTCGGCAGCGCCGGCAGGAGCTTCACCCAGCCCGGGGCGGAGAAGACCAGCATCTCCAGCACCGCGGCGGTCAGGCCGAAGTTCGCGTCGATCTGGAAGCAGCGGTCGCCGCCGAACCAGCCCAGCGTCAGCCCCTGCGCTCGCCAGTCGTTGTGGTACGTGTACAGGTTGGGGCCCACGCACGAGCGCGTCAGCAACTCCAGGCACTCCAGCGCCCGGTCGCCCTCGCCCAGCCGCGCATAGATGTTGGCCATGTGCGACAGCGACCAGCCCGTCTGACTCGTCAGGCCCACCACCAGCCGCTTCTCAACCGCGACGCGGCACGCCTCGAACAGCTCTCCCGCCGTCTCAGGCGTGACCTCGCGGCCGGGAAACAGCGGATAGATATGCGACTGATGGCGATGGTGGTAGTTGTCCGGCAGAGCGTCGTGGATCCACTCGCGGATCGCCCCGTCGGCGTTGACCTGGTACGCCGGCAGCTTCGCCAGCAGAGCCCGCCACCGCCCCGCCGCTTCGCGCTCGATGCCGAGCGTATCGCACGCTGCGCACAGGTTCGTCAGCAACTCGCGGGCGACGGCCACGTCCATCGTCGCGTTGATCGTCACCAGCCCTGCTTCGTCGCGCTGAGGGCGGTTCTCCGGTGACAGCGACGGGGCGAACACGGCCCGGCCGTCCGGGCTTTCAAAGAGGAAGTCCTCGTAGAACAGGGCGGCCTCTTTCATGAACGGGATTGCACGGGCTCGCAGAAACTCCTTGTCGCCGGTGAAGAGGTAGTAGTCGTAGAAGAGCTGCGCCAGCCAGCCCGCCGCGGCGGTCCAGTTGCACCAGACGCCCGGGCCGATGAGCCCGTGCGTCGTCTGCGAGATGGGGATATAGATGCCGCGGCAGCCATAGAGGTTGCGGGCGTTGACGCGGTAGTCTTCAACCATCGACTCGTAGTAATCGAAGAACGGCAACGCCGCCTCGGCGAGGTTGCCCGGCAGGGCCTGCCAGTAGTTCATCTGGACGTTTTCGTCGTTGTGATAATCGCTGCGCCACGGCGGCTGATAGAACCCGTTCCAGATTCCCTGCAGGTTCGCCGGCCAGGCGCCCCCCGCCGAGCTGGACACCAGCAGGTGCCGCCCGTAATCGAACATCCGCTGGATCAGCGCCGTCGGCACGTCGCCGTTGTACGCGTCGATCAACAACCGCTCGTTCACGGCCTCGCTGTCGCCGGCGCCAAGATCGAGCTGCATGCGGTTGAACAGTTCGTCATGGGCCGCCACGTGCTTGCGCCGCAAGGCGGGGTACGTCCCCGCAAGTGCGGCCACTTCGTCCGCCAGGCGAGCCAGCGCCGACGCAGGCTCTTCCCACACGAACAGCTTGAGCAGCACGACGATGCTGTCGGCCCCGGTCACCTGCACGCCCTGGCCGGTGGAGACGCTCCGCCCGCCGGCGGCAAAAACTCGCGCCAGGCCGCCGAACTTCGAGCCGTCGCTGTACGCGCCGATAACCGACAACGTGTCGCTGGTTTCACGCGAGTCGAACGTGAGATTCGGATCGCACCCGGCCGCCGCGTCGGCCTTGGGGATGGCGGCCGCATCGTGCGGCGCCAGGGCCAACCGCACCGTCAACCGCCCGCGGCGCGAGGCGCTGATGCGCATGGCGACAACGTCCTGCCCGCGGCAGACGAAGACCTCGCGGCGATAGTTCACTCCGGCGTCGGTCCACTCGACAGCCGCAATCCCGCTGCGAAAGTCAACGCTGCGGCGGTAATCGCTGAAGGGCCCGCCCGTCTGCGTGTGCATGCACAGGTCGAATGCCGGCTGATAGCAGCCCGGGCGCTGCATCGGATAGCCCGCCTCGCGAAGCGTTCTTTCGAGAAAGCCCTCAGCCTCTTTGTACCGCCCTGCCGCCAGCAGCGCCCGCAGGTCGGGCAGCTTGCCCGAGACGTCCGGCAGAACCGGCTTGGGCAGCGGCACCCATAGCGCCTCGTGATTGAGCATCACGACGTCGTGAACGATGTTCCCGTACAACGTCGCGCCGATGCGCCCGTTGCCGACCGGACAGCCGTCGCGCCAATCGGTCGCCGGCTGATACATCGACATGCCGCAAGCTCGCTCGCGTGATTTCGCCTTGGCCATCGCAACTCCAGTGCAGCGTTCCTGCCGCCCCATGGCGACCGATGTGCTTTATATATCGGCCGACCGAAAAGTTACGGTCAGGAATCGTCAATCTGCCGGTACGCATCGGCCGACCGCCCAATCGCGCAGGGCCTGGACTTTTTCCCGCATCGTCACCGACAACGGCGGCGAGGTGCGGATCGCATCGGCGACGTGCCGGTCGGCCAGCTCCTGCTTTGCGGCGTATGCATCGTGCAGGCCGCTGATGACGGCCGACTCGATCTCCGCCCCGCTGAAGCCCTCGCTGGCCGCGGCAAGGGCGTCCAGGTCGAACAGCGAGGCGTCGCGTTTGCGTTTGCCCAGGTGAATGCGGAAGATCTGCTTGCGCACATCGAGCGTCGGAAGGTCGACAAAGAATATCTCGTCGAAACGCCCCTTGCGAAGCAACTCCGGCGGCAACGCCTCGATGTCGTTGGCCGTGGCGATCAGGAACACCGGCGCCGTGTGTTCCTGCATCCATGTCAGAAGCGTCCCGAACATCCGCTTGCTCAGCCCGCCGTCGGAGCTTTGCGAGGCCGCCGACGCGAAGGCCTTCTCGATCTCGTCGATCCACAGAACGATCGGGGCCATCATGTCGGCCTGCTTGAGCGCGTCGCGGAGGCGTCGCTCGGATTCTCCGATGTACTTGTCGTACAGCGCCCCGGCGTCCATGCGGAGCAGCGGACGTTTCCACGCCGTCGCGACGGCCTTGGCCGCCAGCGATTTGCCCGCCCCTTGCACGCCGAGCATGAGCAGCCCGCGCGGGGCAGGCAGACCGAAGGTGACCGCTTCGTCAGAGAGCGAATCCTCGCGCTGCGCCAGCCATTTCTTCAGCCGCCCCAGGCCGCCGACCTCGCTCAGGTCCGTCGGTGATTCGACGTATTCCAGCAGCGTCCCATCGCCCAGGGCACGACGCTTTCCGGCCAGAATCCGGTTGATGTCCTGGGCGTTGAACCGCCGGTCGTCGGCCAGCACCTCGACGATGATCTGCGCCGCCTGGCGTCGCGTCAGCCCGCGCAGGTTGCGAATGATCGTGCTGAGATCTTTGCCGGTCAGCTTGACGCTGATCCGCTGCTCGTCGTTCATCTGTCGCACGGTGCGACGGATCAGTTCCTTGATTTCCTTTTCATCCGGCAGCGACAGTTCCATCTTCGTGCATGCGCTGGCAACCACCGCCGGCACGTCGTCACAGGCGTCAATCAGCACAAGCGTCGAGTTGAGCCCGGGCATTTTCTGCGCTGCCTCGCGGAACATGCGACGCGTCCGTTCGTCCTTCAGATGTCCCGCCAGGTCCAGAAACACGAAGAGGCCTTTGAGGTCCCCGCGGGTGATCCGGCATAGCGCTGCCGCCGGGTGTTCGGTGTCGGCCTGAACCGTGCCGTCTTCGATCATCCCGTCCCTCAAGCCCGTGCCGATCGACCATAGCCAGACGTCGCGGCCGCGGTTCATCGCCACGTCACGCACAATGGACAGGGCGTACTGCTCTTCATCTGTGAGCATCCTGATGCCGGGATGGCGGCAGGTCAGGAGGTACCCAAATTGCTCGCGGTCGTTCATCTAAATGCCTCGCTCAGTTGATGCTAACCTGCCCATTGTCTCGGTTGGCCTCTCGATAGGCCATGGCGTACTCCATGTGGTAGCAGAAGACTTCCAGAATATTGCCGTCTCTAAAAGCCTGTTTGCCGCTGCGGATGAGCTTGACAGGAAGGTGGGAGAAAGGAATGCCCATCGAGGCAGCCAGTCTGCGCTTGGCAGTTCGGATGTAGATGACGGCAGCGACAGCCATCAAGGCGGCGCCCGGCAGGACGAACAGCAAGCTATCAGCAGGCAATAGAGCCGCAACAGTTGCCAGATAGAAGTGAAGAGCCATCAGCGCAGCGATAATGAGTACCGACAGGATCGCCAGCTTGGTCCTGCTCTTGGCCGCTCGTTGGTGAAAGTCATGGCATCGCAAGCAGATGGGCCAGCCCTGTATCGTCACGATTGATCCGATTCCAGGCAGCAGCAGCTCTCTTGAGAGTTGGAGCGACCGGCTGGCTTCGGGCGCCAAGCAGTGGGGACAGAGGTCGGGGAAGACGGGTGTCGTGAAGTCTCTATGCCGGATCCTGCATTTTGCCATGGCTGATCACCAGCCCCCGGTTTTGGTCAAGAGGGGGCGACCCAAGGCCGTCTCGATCTTGTTGATGAATATTGACCCACGCGGCCTGCCGGTATTCTCACTGCGGTGCCTTGCCTCGGCAAGGACCTGCTCGCCATTATTGTCGCGAAAGCGATCCTTCGTCGTCGTCCTCGTCCTCGTCGTCGGTTTTGGCTTTATCCAAGCTGCAACCACATCGTTGCATTGAGCCACATCCGCAACGTATATTACCGGCTCACGGCAGAGGAGCAACTATGGAAACGCATGGGACTGTGGTCGGGATCGACCTGGGGACGACGTTTTCGGCCATCGCTTATCTCAATCAGGCGGGTATTCCGATCACGGTGCCTAATGCCGAGGGGCAGTTGACGACGCCGTCGGCGATTTTGTTCGACACCGAAGGTGGGCTGGTCGTCGGGCAGGAGGCCAAGCGCGCCAGCCTGATCTACCCCGACCGCGTGGCGATCTGGATCAAGCGCGACATGGGCGAGAAGCTCTACCGCCAGCAGATCGCCGGGCGGTGGCTGAGCCCCTCGGCGCTGTCGGGCATCATTCTCAAGAAGATGCGCAAAGACGCCGAGCTGCGGATCGGACCCATCAGCGGGGCCGTGGTGACCGTGCCGGCGTATTTTGACGAAGCCCGCCGCCAGGCCACCGTCGACGCCGGTGCCATCGCCGGGCTCAAGGTGCTGGACATCATCAACGAGCCCACCAGCGCGGCGTTGGCGTGGGGCTTTCGCAACTTCATCGAGCGCGGCGGCAGCGCCCGCGACGTGGCGGGCATTCGCCACAGCACGCACGACCAGGGCGTCTCGCTGGTCTACGACCTCGGCGGCGGCACGTTCGACGTGACGGTCATCAAGTCCGAGGGCGAAACGCTGCGCGTGCTGGCAACCGACGGCGACGTGCAGCTCGGCGGCAAGGACTGGGACGATGTGATCGTCGACTACGTCAGCGAACAGTTCATCGACAAGTACGGCAGCGACCCGCGCCAGGACCCCCAGAGCCACCAGGACCTCCAGCTTGCCTCCGAAGACGCCAAGCACGCCCTCTCGCGCCTGATGCGAACGCAGATGGCCGTCAACCACGCCGGCAACCGACTGATGGTCGAGCTCACCCGCGAGCGGTTCGACGAGATCACCTCCGGGCTGCTCTTCCGCACGTCGCGGCGCGTCGACCGCGTGCTCGAACAGGCCGAGCTGGACTGGAGCGGCATCGACCGTATCCTGCTGGTGGGCGGGTCCACCCGCATGCCGCAGGTCGTCAAGATGCTCCGCGAGAAGAGCGGGCAGGAGCCCGACCATTCGCTGGCTGCCGACGAGGTCGTCGCACACGGCGCCGCTATCCACGCCGCCATCCTGCAGATCAGCGGCGCCAAGGGGCTCGAAACCACCGTCACGCTGCCCGAAGACGGCGACGAAGGCAAGAGCGGCTCCGGCGAGACCATGGTCGGCCGCCACATCGTGCTGCCGGATATCGGCGTCGAGGCCGACGGCAGCGCCGACACCGCCGAGCTGCCCGCCATCCCGCGCGGGGCCGACGAGGCCGAGATCGCCCAGCACGCCCTGCGCTACGAGCTCAAAGCCGCCGGCGGCGGCGACTACGAACCGCAGATCGCCGAGGCCCTGCAGGGCATCAAGACCATCAACGTCAGTTCGCACACCCTGGGCGTGGTAGCCACCTCGCCCCGCAGCGGCCGCAAGATCCGCAGCGTGCTCATTCCGCACAACACGGAGTTGCCCGTCAGCGCGAGCAAGACGTACGGCACCGTCAGCGACAATCAGTCGGTGGTGCGCGTGCGGGTGATCGAGGGCGAGAGCGACGACCCCGAGGCCTGCATCCACATCGGCGAGTGCGTCGTCAGCCCCCTGCCCCACGGCCTGCGAAAGGGCTCACCGATTACGGTGACGTTCACGTACGACAACAGCGGCCGCCTGCACGTGCAGGCCCGCGACGACACGTCAGGCGTGATGGCCAACACCACGATCGTCCGCCCCGGCGCCATGACCAGCCAGCAGATCGACCGAGCCCAAAGCGCCCTCGACGCCCTGGCGATGATTTAAGTAGCACGGGCGTCCCGCCCGTGAGTAGCATGGGCGTCTCGCCCATGGTCCTGACATTGCGCGTCGCCGTATTGCCTTTGGGGGACGAATCTCCAATCAGGTTTCTGTTGGAGTCTCATCCCAGCGATTACCGGGCGCGCGGCCGCACAACCAGTTCAAGGCGTAATGTCTTTCAGAGATGATGGAACGGGCGATGAAGTACTCTTCCTGTGGCAGTGCTCTGAACGGTTTTCCAAGGAACAGAAAATCGTCCTCCTTGATCTCGGAAAGATCGCCATTTTCGTGCGCCTGCTTGGCTGTGAACCTGACGATGTCATCAAAGGTGTGAAATCCCGCAGCCCTAAGTTTTTCATCTGCAGGAAGACGTTGGCCTTCTTCGATCAACTGCCGAGTCCTTACGCGCCAATGCCATAGCTCGATTAAATCCCGTTTCTTGTCTACCTCCGCCTGCTCCATCAGTTGCGGGGGCTTATCCTGCGGGATGTTCTTGAAGATATCAGGCGACAGTTCCTCATCGATTTTCGGCCAATCGTGCCAGTTCAGAGCCCACATCATGATGCCCGCGCATTCCATTCGCCAACTTGCCGCAAGCCGCTCATACGATTCTATTCGCGACCCGAAAGACTCAAGGAACTTCTTTTCTCGGGGGCTTGCCGCTTTCCAGATATCCCCACTCTTCATCTCGGAGATCGTCTCCTGGGCTCGCTGCCTGCAGGACTCATCAAACTGGTGGCAATCATCGCCCGACCACCGGCTGAAAAGCTCCTTCAGTACGTCTTCGGGCGGCGTCGAGAAAGAATGACGAACTAAATACCCCAGAATACGCAACCTCGTCACAACATCTTCTTTTGCAGGCCGCATAGTTTGTCCTTCATCAGAGTCAATAGCCCAGGCGTTTCCGCACAACTCGTTTATAGGCTCGAAAGTTCACGGCCACAAGAACAATCGCAACGGTCAGGGCCACCAGGTCTTTTCGCCCCAGTAGAGCCCTCGCAGGCGCATGTCGCATACGGGAGTTGTCGGCCGTCGGGTCGCAGTTGAGCTTGGGCAAGTCGCAGTAGCCGTCGGCGAAGTACCGGCGTCTCGTCCCCGATACGGCCCTGGCATCCCGCCCTCGCTGCCCGTGCACTAGAGAAAACAACCGCGCGGAGCAAGCTCCGCCGCTAACGTATAGGAGCATCCCCCAGACGCTATCGGTAATTCCTTCGCAACGAGCCCGCGGAACTGGTACACTCTAACCTGTTCTGATAGTCGGTCCAAGGCTCAACGCATCCGGCAGCCGCAAAGTGCCGGACCAGATCGACCACTCTTACGCCGGCCATGTAACTGGCCCATGCCTCCACAAGACAGGACCTTGCACCGATGCGACTCTATTTGATCAATCCACACAACCCGCTGGTCACGCTGACCAATACCAAGGAAAGCCGCTGGAACCGCTATCGTGTCTGGAAACCGCTGGGACTGATGGTGCTGGCCGGCCTGACGCCGGGGGACTGGGAAATCACCATCATCGACGAGAATCGCGGCCTGCCCGACTACGCCGCCATGCCCACGCCCGATCTGGTGGGGATCACGGCCTTCACGTCCCAGGCCAGCCGCGCGTACCAGGCAGCCGCCGAGTTTCGCGCCCGCGGCGTGAAAGTCGTCATGGGCGGCATCCACGCGACGATGTGTCCGCAGGAAGCCCAGCGCCACGTCGACGCCATCGTCACCGGCGAGGCCGAGAGCATCTGGGCCACCGTGCTGGCCGACGCGGCCGCCGGGCGCCTGCAGCCGCTGTACGCCGGCATCCACACCGATCTGTGCAACGTGCCGCCGGCACGGCACGACCTGCTGCGCGACGATTACGCTTTCGGCGCGATCCAGACGACGCGCGGCTGTCCGCTGAGCTGCAGTTTCTGCAGCGTGTCGGCGTTTAACGGCACGCGCTACCGCCACCGCCCGGTCGAGAAGGTGGTCGAGGAGTTCCGCTCGATCCCCGAGACGTGGGTGCTCGTCGTCGACGACAATCTCATCGGGACCACCAAGGCCCACATCGAGCGGGCCAAGGACCTGTTCCGCGCGCTCATCGCCGCGAACCTCCGCAAGAAGTGGATCGCCCAGGTCACCATCAACATTGCCGACGACGAGGAGTTGCTGGCGCTGGCGCGCAAAGCCGGCTGCCGCGGCGTGTTCATCGGTTTCGAGTCGGCCAGCGTGGCCGGGCTGACCGAAGTGGGCAAGAAGTTCAATCTGCTCAAAGGGCGCGATTTCGCCCAGTCCGTCAAGCGCATCCGCCGGCACAAGATGCTGGTGGTCGGCTCGTTCATCATGGGTCTGGACGCCGACGAACCTGGCATCGGGCGCCGGATCGCCAACGTCGCCCGCAGCTACGGGGTGGACATCCTCAACACGCTCTTCCTGACGCCCCTGCCGGGCACGCGGCTGTGGGACCAGATGAAGGCCGACGACCGGATCGTCTCGCGCGACTTCCCCGACGACTGGAAGTACTACACCCTGGGATTCCCCACCGCGCGGTACAAGAACTTCACCGTCTCGCAGATCATGACCGAGATGGACACCTGCGACCACACGTTCTATTCGCTGCCGCGAATCCTGCGCCGCCTGGCCGAGGGGCTCATCGCCGGCCGCCGCCCGCTGCTGGCACTGATCGCGAACCTCTCGTACCGCAACAACGCCCGCCTGGCCCGGCGAAGCTACCGCCTGATGAACTCCCTCCACGCCGCCATCACCCCCCTGGCCGCGGCCGAGTAGCACGGGCGTCTCGCCCGTAAGTAGCATGGGCGTCCCGCCCATGCTCTTGCCGTGTGGCATGGGCGTCTCGCCCATGCGCGTGTCGCGGACGTCTCGTCCGCGCATCCCCGAACCGACTCCCACGGTCAGCGCCACGCACAACGGAGTTGTGCGTGGCACCCCGCCCCCATGCGCATGTCGCGGGCGTCTCGCCCATGAGCATGGGTGCCGTGGCGCGCAGGGCCGAAGGCTCGGAGAGCCACGATCCCCAAACTCGCCCACTCGCGATCCTGTCGTGGCTGTCGGGCTAAAGCCCTCCCGCCACGGCACCTGGCTTCCCGCCCGTGCTGCTTCTTACGCCTTGCCAGCCTTGGCGCGCTTGCCCTTACCGGCTTTTCCAGCCTTGCCGGCTTTGAGTCCGCGGATCTCGCGGATCTGCTTGCGGGTGGCCTGGCGAATCTCTTTGATCTTGGCCTTCTGGTCGGCCGTCAGGGTCTTGCGGACTTCCTGTCGGGCAGCCTTCTTCGCCGCTTTGTCTTTGCCCTTGGCGTCGTCGAGCACTTTCTTCTGCGCGTCGGTCAGGACGGCCCGGACCTGGTCCTTGGTCGCCTGGCGGATTTCCTTGATCTTGGCCTTATTCTCGGCCGTCAGTCCCGCCTTCTTGCCCTGCTTCTGCGCCGCCATCGCCGGCCCGCACAGCAGCGCCCCTGCCGCCAACGCAACCAACGTCATGCTCAACTTCGTCATGCCGATTCTCCATTGCGTCCCGAATCTTTCCAGCCACACAGCCGCCAAGGCCCAGGACAGACACGTTCAACTAAGCCTTACGCAGCGGCGCAGACGGTATTGCACGCGGCAAAAACATTTGCCACAAAGGTCACAAAGAACACGAAGAGGGGCAGACGGAACTGGGGATTGTTAATCCTTGGGCGACGACTTGACATTCATGCGCCGCGCTATGATAATTCCATTCGCGACTACGTTGCTTATCGGGGCGTGGCGCAGCTTGGTTTAGCGTGCTTGACTGGGGGTCAAGAGGTCGAGGGTTCAAATCCCTCCGCCCCGACGTCACGAAGAAAGGCCGTCCCCTAAAAGGACGGCTCTTCTTCAATTTGGCCTTTAGCGTGGTCGCTGCGGCGACAGGTCGAGGGTTCAAACCCCTCCGCCCCGACGTCACGAAGAAAGGCCGCCCCCCAAGGGGCCTTTCCTGTTCCGGCGGCACCTGCTCCTTTTGCGAAGAAACCTTTGCCAGATTGGGAGATTTGCCAGTGATTACTGCTCTGATTGAGCGATTCCGGGCCGCGACCGCGTCGAGGAAGTTCTGGTATGTTGTGTGGCTTCTATCCATCGCTGGTCTGGCGGCGTGGTTAGTCTCCAACCCAATCAGAGGCAAGTTACCCGCCTGGGACGTGGTGCCGCTGCTGCTGGGCGCGGTTTTGATGGCGATTTTTGCGACCGTCCATGAACTCTACCGCCGTACGTGGGGCACGGTTGGAATGGTCGCCGTTGCGATGGCCTCCATGATTGGCAACATCACCATTCGCCTGGAAGGCGGTCTATTTGGCACTCGGACGATCTTGACTTCGCTACTCACGGTCGCCGGCGCATGGTTCTTCTGGCGCGACCGTGGCAAGGACGACCAGCTCTTCCGTGTACCCGGCGAACTCGGGGCAGCCGCAAAGGACCTCGAGCGACTGCTTGGCCGCGGCCACGAAGCCTACCGTTGCTTTGTTGGACGCTCCATGCTGGGTCAAACCAGTCGTGTGGCCGACTGGCTGGAGAGGGTATATGAGGATCACGCGACCGGCAAAGTCACCGCTTTGTTCGTGGAGATGGAGCGATTCGACATCAACACTGACCTGTGGACCATTCAGGGGTTCGCCTTCAGCATGCCGGCAGAGGAACTCATGGAAGATCTCGAGTACAACCTCGGAGAATACGACAGCGCTCTGGAGGAAACGCTGGCATTGACCGGAATGGAAGATCTCCAGGCAGTATTCGCTCGTGCCCGGGAACAAGACTCATCCACCGAGCCCGAGCAGTCATATGCGTTCGATCTGATGACGGTTCGCATGCAGCAGCTAATCGCAGCCGCCCACAAGGAGCTTGCACGCCGGGATCATGAGGCCGCAAGAGTTCGACTGTTCGCAAATGCCCACGATACCTGTTGGGTCCCGCTTTGCTCTCCAGCGATCAAAGGCAAACATCCTCACACGTCCTCGGACCGTCGCGGCTGAAACGATCTGCTGCACGGCTAGATTGAGCTGCACACTGGCTTCTTGGCAAGGCATTCCAAGCCGGGGCTTGAAATATTGTTCATGCATCCCAGGCCCGTTCACGGGCCTTCGTCCTACCGAAGGGATGCCTAGCCCCGGCCTTTGAGGCCCGGGGGTCGGTAGTGCAACAACCCGTTTGTTTTTTAGCGTGCTTCAGCACGCTTACTGCCCAGCCCGCAGGTAAGCACGCTGAAGCGTGCTCGAAGAAAAGAGGGAACGGCAATCGTCGTTTCACCCCGCCGCAAACGGCGGGGCTAAGCCCGGCTCCGCCGGGACAAAGGCCGCTCAAGCGGCCTGTTCCCGACCCCCGTGCTGCCGTTAATCTGCCGTTAAAGTGCCGTTATAGTGCCGTTAAATCAGGCCTCTTCGCACCTTCGCCCTTCGTGCCTTTGTGGCAAGACTCCCTGCTGTTCCCGCCGCCGACGTCGTGCGACTCTTGCGGCGAAAACGGCCGTCAAAGAGCCGCAAATCAGCCAGACGGCCCAGCACGGAATCACGAGCAACGTGAACCTCGCTGGCGGCATCTGCCACGCAAAAGGCGGACGATACCTTCCCTGCACTACTTCAAATTGCAAAAGCCCACTGCGTGAGGCCACATCAAAACCCACCCCAGTACACCACTGCTGCACTAGCTTGTCGGAGGGTTCACACACCAGCACGAAGGATGTATCCCGCTTCCAGTTGGTGAATCGATTGAACAGGAAGTCCCCCTTCCCCACGCCCAGTTCGCAGTGGGTGCCAAATGGGCCCCACAGCAGGAGCATACTATGGCCGTAGCTCACGCCCCAGAGTCCGCTTACCACCAACCACAGAATTATCGAAATGGCCAACCCTGCGTAGCCCCAGCGCCTGTTCATGTCCTCACCCTATCTTCTCAATCCGCCGTGCGTCTTGGACCGCCGATGCCGTTGTTGTGGTAGCCGCCCTGCTGGACATCGGGGCTGGCGTCGGGCTTGATCTCGCTGACGGTCAGGCTCTTGATCGTCGCGTCGCCGCCCTCGGCTGACTGCGTAACCGCCCCTGGCGTGCAGTCGGCCTTGAGCTGCTTCTCGATGAAGAAATACCCGTCGGCCCAGACGGTGACCATGCCCTTCTGCACGAAGACCCTCAGGTTCAGCAGCTTGTCGGCCTGCTTGATGTCGAACCGCAGCGGCGCGCCGTCGACGATCAGATGATCGCCGGTGTACTCGATCTTCAGGGCGGCCGCCTTGCCGGTAATGCTCATCACCACACGCTTGGCGCTGCCGGGGTCGATCTGGGCCTGGATGAAGGCCTTGGTGGTTGTGAAGGGGACGGCCTCGCCGGCGCCGGCCAGCGGTTTGTTCTCGACCTTCGTTACGTTGCCAAAGAGCTTCGTGACGGCACTGAGCAGCACGTGGGTGTCCCAGAGCATCGGGCAGCGGCGGCTGTGCGTGAAGGGCTTGCTCTTGCAGCCCAGGCAGTAGTACCCGCTGTGGACGCCGGTG
The DNA here is from genome assembly GCA_039680605.1 of Planctomycetaceae bacterium. NCBI lineage: Bacteria > Pseudomonadati > Planctomycetota > Planctomycetia > Planctomycetales > Planctomycetaceae > Planctomycetaceae bacterium. Next base: position 122,691 of record JBDKTA010000025.1, read on the forward strand.
TCGGTAACGACGACGGCGTTGCAGTTGCCCAGCGGCTTGTAGTCATGCACGGTCACCATCGGGGCCGGCCAGTTCATCCAGTAAATGCTCTGGTGGTTGTGCCCGGCGTGGATGAGCTGGACGTTGTAGTCCTTGAGCATCTTATGGAACTTGGCCCCGTCGGGGTTGGGGTAGTGATAGCTCAGGATGATTCGCTTGCCCTTGGGCTGGGCCTTGAAGTCGCGTTCGAGCCACTCGACGACCTCTGGGCGGACGGCTTCCTCATAGCAGTCGATCCCGACAAAGTGAACGTCGGCATAATCGAACGCCCACCGCATGGGACCCAGGTCTTTCGTCCAGGCGCCGTGGCCTTCGAGTTCGGGTTTGCCCGGGGCGACGACGTCATGATTGCCGATAACGTGCAGGAACGGGACTTTGAACTTCTTCTCGGCGTCGGTCAGCACGGCGAAGGTCTGGCCTTGCGGGCTCTCGCCGAAGCTCGTATCGCCGGTGTCGAGAACGAACTTCACATCGCTGCCCAGGCTGTTGACAAACTCGGCGAAGGCGTCGCAACCGTTGGGGAAACGGCAGTGGCTGTCACTGTGCTGGAGGTACATGAACGGCAGCGCCTGCTTGTCTTCTCGCAGGCCGAAATGAACCGCCGCGGGGTCCTTCATATCCGCCAGGGTCACCCAATAGCGGCCGGTGGGCCACTTGCCCGACGGCCAGCAGACGTTGATCGCCTGGGCGGGTCGGAACTTGAACATGGGGTCTGCCGCGGGCTTGATCGTGTACGACCCGTCATCGCCGGTAACGACGAACTCCTTACCGTCAGTGATCCGCACGCCGGCGATTCCCTTCTCGCCGGCATCGAGCACACCGTTGGCGTTGGCGTCGAGAAACACCTTGCCGCTGACCGCTTGCGGCGTAGCGGGCTGCCCGTGCGCCGAAGTCCAACCGAGCCCCGCCGCCAGAACGATCAATGCACAATTACGGATGTTCATGAGGTTCTCCAGGACGCGATGATACCAGAAACAAATGCGCCTGTCGCCACGCCATGCCGCCCACCGGCGGGTTCAATACACTGCCCTTACTGGAGCGATCATGCACAATCGAATCTGGATTTCCGCGGCCGCGTGTACGGTGCTGTTGGCGATAGGCCTTTCCTGGGCGGATGAACCTGCCGCCGCCCCGCCCCCCCCTGCCGCGTCGCAGCCGGCCAGTGCCTCGGGTCCGGTGACGATCACCATATTCAGCACCAACGACATTCACGATCACATGGAAGGCTTTCAGCAGGTCATCGGGTATGTCCGCGCATTCCGCGCCAAAGACCCCAACGCCCTGCTGCTGGACGCCGGCGACATGACCGGCACGGGCGAAGAAGCCCTGGGGATCACGCGGGCCGAGGCCATGTGGTGCATGGCCCTGGCGGCGAGGTACGACGCCGTCATTTTCGGCAATCACGACCACGGCAACGGCAAGGCCCGCCTGATCGAACTGGGCGAGAAGTACCCGGCCATGCCGATGCTGATGGCCAACGTCAAGTTCGGCGAAAAGGAACAGGACCTGGCCAATCGCTTCCCCCCGTATAAGATGTTCCAGTTCCAGGGGGTGAAGGTGGCCGTCATCGGCGTCTCGTCCTCCGACGTCCGCTACACCAAGAAGAACCGCTTCGAGTTGTATTACGAAGTGCCGATCGTACACCAGTACGTGCGCAAGCTCCGCAAGGAAGCCGACATCATCATCGCCATCACGCACCTCGACGAAGGCTCCGACTTTGCCATCGGCTCGGGCCCCGACGCGCCGGACTTGATCGTCGGCGGGCACTCCCATGGCGCCCCCTGCACCGTCTGGGGACGCGAGAAGAAGAGCTTCCTGATCAAGGCAGGGCGGTACGGCCGGGTGCTGGGCAAGGTGACGATCGTCTGGGACGGCTCGAAGATCAGCAGCCTCAAAGGCGAGTTGCTGGGCCCGACGAAGGATTGGCCTGAAGATGAGCCGGTGACGACCTTGCTCAAGGCGTATCGCAAGGCGAATGAAGAACGCAAGGCCAAGGAAAGCAGCAACAAATAGGATCCTGCGGGCGTGGAAAGCTGCCAGGCCCCAAGCAGCAGGATCATGCAATACAATCGAAAGGGATAGTGATGACACTGAGGCACTCTCTGGCAGTTCTGGCGGCGGTGGTTACAGTCGGCGGCGGTTCGCTTTCGGTCCAGGCCAAGCCGCGCAAGGCCCCGCCGGCGCCGCCGGCTCTTCCGGCGGCAGGCGTACTGCATCTGCCGGCGGTGATCGGGTCAAACATGGTGCTGCAGCGCGACGTACCGCTGCCGATCTGGGGCTGGGCCGGCGCCGGCCACAAGGTCACCGTCAAGCTCGGCGGCGTTGAGAAGACCGCCACGGCCGACGACAAGGGCAAGTGGACGCTCACGCTGCCGGCGCAGAAGTCCGGCGGCGAGGCGCTGACGATGACGGTATCAGCCCCGCCGGCCCCCGGAACGGACAAGCCCCAGGTGATCGAGCTGACGAACATTCTCGTTGGCGAGGTGTGGCTGGCGTCGGGTCAATCGAACATGGAATGGGGCGTTGCCGGCTCGCGCGACGCGGCCAAGGAAATCGCCGCGGCCAAGTTGCCTCGCATCCGCCTGTTCAATGTTCCCAAGGTGCAGACCGGCGCCCCATCGCACGATGTCGCCGCGCAGTGGGTCGAGTGCTCGCCCGAGTCGGTCCGCGGCTTTTCCGCCGTGGCGTTCTTCTTCGGCCGCGTCATCAATAAAGAACTCGACGTGCCCGTCGCCCTGATCAACGCCTCGTGGGGCGGATCGCCCATCCAGCCGTGGACGCCGCCGGCCGGTTACGAACTGGTGCCCCGGTTCAAGACGGTCAAGGTCCAGCCGGGCCCGGCAACGATGTTCAACGGCATGGTGGCCCCGCTGGCGCCCTTCGCCATCCGCGGCGCGCTGTGGTACCAGGGCGAGACGAACTGCATTCAGAACGACGGTCTCTTCTACACCGAGCGTATGAAGGCCCTGGTGCTGGGCTGGCGGAAGGTATGGAACCAGGGCGACTTCCCCTTCTACTCGGTGCAGATCGCACCCTGGGCCGGGTACAAACCCTCCCTGCCGACATTCTGGCAGGCGCAGCTCGACTCGGTCAGGCTCATCCCGAACACCGGGTTGGCCCAGACGACGGACCTGGTGGCCGATGTCGGCAATATCCACCCCGTCGACAAGGTCGACGTCGGCGCTCGCCTGGCGCGGCTGGCACTGAAGGGCGCGTACGGCCGCAAGGACGTCGTCACCTCCGGTCCGACGTTCAAGGCGATGACGGTCAAGAACGGCAAGGCGGTCGTCACGTTCGACGGCGTCGCCGGCGGTTTGGCGAGCAAGGACGACAAGGAGTTGGCGTGCTTCGAGATTGCCGGGGCCGACAAGAAGTTCGTCCCCGCCAAAGCCACCATCGAAGGAAACACCGTCGTCGTCAGCGCCGCCGAGGTGCCCGTGCCCGTGGCGGTGCGGATGAGCTGGTCGAACACGGCCCGGCCGAACCTGGTCAGCCAAGAAGGCCTGCCCGCCTGGCCGTTCCGCACGGACGACTGGGAATAGCAGGAAGACTCACCGCAGAGATCGCAGAAGACGCGGATGGATGGTTGGTTGGAGGGTTGGATGGATGGCGCGCCCGTGTCTCCGCAGCAGCTTCGGAAAGAGAAGTTGGGCCATAGAGACACAGAGAAAACGAAAAGATGGGTATAAGAGACCGGGTGCTGCCGCCTTTAACTTTTCCTGACTCTGTGAGCTCTGTGTCTCTGTGGCCCATAATCCGCAATCGAACTCTGCGGTGTTACGGTTCTTATTCAACTCCCTTGCGGGGCGGGCCGATACAGTTTTTGGAGGCCCGCGTAGATTCAGGTCAGGGTACGCCGGAAGATGCCTCGCCCGCTTTTGGCGGCAAGAGAGGATCAGTGATGAAGTTTGACGCCATCCTGCTGGAGGATGCGCGCGGCGGTTTCATCGCGCTGTGCCCGTCCATGCCCTGCTGCAAAGCGCGCTCGCGCAGCCGCGACGAAGCGTTGAAATCGCTGCGCCTGGCCATCAAGCGATTTCTGGCCCCGGTGCTGCGCATCAGCCCGGACCTGCTCTCGCTGAACGTGCAAGAACACGTCGCTGCATCGGAGGATATTTTCGGGCGTGCGGCAGCCTGAGAGTCGGATATACTCCTCCCCCATGAGTTCCCTCACCCTGACGTTCAGCGACAACATGCTCACCATCCACGGTCCCCATCTGCCCGGCGGCGCCGTGGAGATCTGCTACATGGAAACCTACTGCCGCGCCGGCTCGACCGCTCGCGACTGGGGGCAGACGGCCATGATGTACCAGGCCGAACTCCTCCGCATCAGCGAGGACGGCAAGCAGGTGCGCATGCGTCACACGGTCTGCGACGGGACGCTCGTCGAGCACGTCATCACGGCCGGGGCCGACGAGATCGACTTTCGCCTGACGGCGCACAACCCGACAGACAAGACCAACGAGGCGATGTGGGTTCAGCCCTGCATCCGCGTGGGGCGATTCGCCGGTTCGTGCGACGGCTGCGGTGGGATCAAGCACCTGCCCAAGTGCTTCGTCTTTCTCGACGGCGAGCTGACGCGCATGCCGACGCACGACTGGGCCACCGAAGGGCTGTACACCCCCGGGCAGACCTGGTGCCCCGAGCACGTCTGCCGCGAGGACGTCAACCCGCGCCCGCTGAGCCCGCTGGTGCCCAGCAACGGCCTCATCGGCTGTTTCAGCGGCGACGAGTCGCTGGTGCTGGCGACGGCGTGGCAGCCGTACCAGGAACTCTTCGCCGGCGTGATCACGTGCATCCACGCCGACCCGACGATCGGCCCGCTCGCCCCCGGCGAGTCGCGCGATATTTACGGAAAGATCTACATCGTCCCGGCGGACATCCCCGCCCTGCTGGCGCGATACGAGACGGACTTCCCCGAGCATTGTCGCTGAACGGGGAGGAGGACGGGGACGGGGAGTGCGGGATTACGCGGATTTGAGGGATTAAGAGGATTAGAAACGCAAGACGGGGACGGGTCGCCATGGGCAGGCAAGAAGACCAAGAGGATTAGAAACAAGGACGGGAATGGAGGAGAGTTTTCTTTCGTCCTCGTCGTCGGTTGTTTCGTTTCAGCACGGGGAGGGGGCGTCACACGGTATACTGAAGCGCCGTGACACCGACCAACACAGACAACCCGCGTCCCCCGGAACTGCTCGCCCCCGCCGGCGATGCGCGGTGCATGCAGGCGGCCATCGTCAGCGGGGCCGACGCGGTGTACTTCGGCCTGGAAGACTTCAACGCCCGGCGGCGGGCGGCCAACTTCACCCTCGACGAACTGGGGCAGACCATGGCCCTGCTGCACGACCACAACGTGCGCGGGTACGTGGCCATGAATACGCTGGTCTTTCCACAGGAGCTCGCGGCGGCGGCCGAGTTCGTGCGGGGCATCGCGGCGGCCGGGGTCGACGCGGTCATCGTGCAGGACGTCGGCCTGGCAAGGCTGATTCATGAGACCGCCCCGGCCCTGCCACTGCACGCCTCGACGCAAATGACGCTGGCCAGCCCGCGGGCGATCGCCTGGGCGGCCCGGTGCGGCATCAGGCGGGTCATCCTGCCGCGTGAGCTGTCGATCGAGCAGATTGCGGATATTGCCGCAAGCAGCAGCGTCGAGCTGGAAGTCTTCGTACACGGGGCGCTGTGCATCTCGTACAGCGGCCAGTGCCACGCCAGCGCCGTTTTGGGCCAGCGCGGCGGCGCCGACGCCCGCAGCGCCAACCGCGGACTCTGCGCCCAGCCCTGCCGCCTGCCCTGGCAGGTCCTGGTCGACGGCAAGGCGATGGACATGGCGGGGCGCCCCCACGTGCTGAGCCCCCGAGATCTGCGGGCGTACGACCTGATCCCCCAATTGCTGGCGGCCGGTGTCCAGGTCTTCAAGATCGAGGGGCGGCTCAAAGACGCCAATTACGTCGCCGCGGTGACGGCACTGTATCGCAAGGCCCTCGACGCCGCCCTTGGCGGCCGTGCGTTCACGCCCGACCAGGCCGACATCCGCGCCCAGGAGCAGTCGTTCTCGCGTGGGTTTACGCACGGGTACCTCAAGGGGCGCAACCTCGCCGCGCTGGTCGAAGGGCGAAGCCCCAAGAAGCAAGGGCGCCGTTGCGGGACGGTGATCGGCGACAATAACGGCCGCGTGCGCGTGCGGGTCGATCGGGGCGAGCATCTGGCCGCCGGCGACGGCGTGGCGTTCGATTCGCCCGGCACGGCGGAAGACTCCCAGCAAGGCGGGCGAATCTACGCGGTTCGACTGATCGACCGCGAGAAGGCGGTCGTGGAGCTGACGTTCGGCCGCGGCAGCGTCGACGCGCGCCGGGTGCGGTCCGGGTGGGTGGTCTGGAAGACCGACGACCCGGCGATGGAGAAGGAGATCGCCCGAAGCTTCGCATCGCTGGCCCCCGCGCGCCGCCGCCGGCTGTGGTTGGAAGCCTCCGCCACGCCAGGCCAGCCGCTGACCATACGGCTGCACGACGGCGCCGGGCACGAGGCGCTGGTCGCCGGCACAGTGCCGCTGGAGGCGGCGGTCAGGCATCCCCTCACGGTCGAGGTGCTCCAGGCCCAGTTCTCGCGCCTGGGCAACACGCCATATGAACTGGCCGGCGTCGAGCTGCGCTGCGGTGGCCAATGCGTTCCGCAGGCGGACGTGATGGCCCCGGTGAGCGAGCTCAACCGCATACGCCGCGAGGCCGTGGCCATTCTGCAAGCGGCCCAGCAAAAGCAGTGGCCCATCGAAAATCCCAATGCTCTTCAGACCCTGCGAGGCCGGGCCAAGATATGTGGTGTCGGCCATGCTGAACAGCAAGAGCATGGGCGAGACGCCCATGCCACACAGCAAGAGCATGGGCGGGACGCCCATGCCACACAGCAAGAGCATGGGCGAGACGCCCATGCCACACAGCAAGAGCATGGGCGAGACGCCCATGCCACACAGCAAGAGCATGGGCGAGACGCCCATGCCACACAGCAAGAGCATGGGCGAGACGCCCATGCCACACAGCAGGGCGTGCCGGCGGTGCTGGCACGCACGGTGGGACAGGTGCAGGCGGTTGGACAATGGGTCGCATCGCGGAAGATTCCCCCGCAGTGTCTGACGCTCTATCTGGAGGCGGCAGGGGAAGAGATCCTCTCGCAGATGATCTCGGCCGCCGGCGAGGCGGGCATCGCGCCGGCCCTGGTCACGCCGCAGATCGTCACTCAGGAGGATGAGCATCTCGTGCGGGCGATGCTTTTGCATGAACCCGCCGCCGTCCTGGTGCGCAGCGCCGGCGCCCTGAGCCTGCTGCAGGAACTCGCGCCGCAGGTTCCGCTGATCGCGGACTTCTCGCTCAACGCCGCCAACGAACTCTCGGCTGGGTGGCTGCTCGACAGCGGATTTGCCCGCGTGACGGCATCGCTCGATCTGGATCTGCCGCAGATCGAGGCGATGGCCGCGGGCCTGCCTGGGCAGGTGCTGGAGGTCTGCCTCTACTCGCACAGGGCGATGTTCCACAGCCAGTACTGCCTCTGGTCCGGTCGCGTGGAGCCCCGCGCCGGCTCCGGCGCCTGCCGCCGCGCGTGCCGCGGGCACTCGCTGGCGTTGGCCCCGACAACAGGCGGACTGGCCGCGGGCGGGCTGAACATCCCCGGCCGTGCCATGCCGGTACTCCGCGACGCCACCTGCCGCAGCACGATCTATGCCCCCCGCGCGAGCTTTCATCGCGACTGGCCCGGCGCGCTGATCCGCGCCGGCGTGGCGGTCTTGCGGGCGGAGTTTCTCGACGAAGACGCCCCCGAGGTCACGCGCACGCTGGAGGCCTTGTGGGGTGCATCCAAGGCCGCTATGATGAATGGCCGAGGCGGTTGATGAACGCGATGCCCACGATGATGCGATGGTTGCTTGCCGTGCTGGTGGCGGTTGCCCCGCTGGCCATGCCGCGCACATCCCTGTCGGCAGAGAGCGCCCATGGAGACCGCAGCGCCCTGAAGGAGCGCCAGGACGAGCCGGTGCTGCTGTTCCTGGCCAACCGGACGGACGGCCACCTGACGCTGCTGCCCAAGAGCCCAGCCGCTCCGGCCTGGGCTCCGCAATGTATCTTCGGCGTGGACGTTCCGTGTTGGCGTGAAGAGCTTGATCTGCCATGCGCCCCCGGCGCCAGTTCCCCCCACCGCTCCCTGCTGCAACTCAAGAGCTTGCTGACGATCTGATACGCCCTCCGGCGCAGCCTCAGAATCCGTAAGCCTACTTGAACATGCGTGCGCGCACGCAGACTGGGAGTACATCCATGGCGGCTTCAGCCCCCACTACAATCGACACGGTTCTTTCAAACGTCAGCGCCCTGCTGGATCAATCACGTTGCGAGGACGCGTTGAACCTTATCAGCCATTGCGGCATCAACTCGATCCGATTGGCCAACGCCCGCGGCGTGTGCCTGCTCCGGATAGGGCGCGTTGAGCAGGCGCTGGCTATCTTTCGCGACCTGGTATACCCGCGTGGCGCGTTTTCCATCCCCGACGGCACGCCGGCGGAGTTCCAGGCCAACTACGTCTCGGCATTGCTGGCCGCGGGCAATATTACTATCGCCAAGTCGCTGCTGGGGCAGATCGACCAGCAGGGCCACCCCTCGATCGTGAAGATCAAGGACGCCATGGCCCGGTGGCGAAAGAGCGTCGGGCTCGTCGCTCGGGCAAAACTGCTGCTGGGCGGTCCGCTGACAAAACCGGTTCTGGATTATGCCCCCGGCGACCTGTGAACCGTTTGGCCAGCGCCGTCGCCGTGGGCGGCGGTAAATCCGCCCTCCACAATCCTTGACAGGCGCGGGCGGGGGCGATACCATGCTCCACTGCCGGACGTAACGCCCTGATGGGCAAGGACAACGGCGTGGCGAGAAAAAAGGATGTTGAAGCGCTCTTTGAGGTAATTACCAAGAGCAAGAGCGGCGGCAAAGACATGCCGGGTCTGACCATCCCCGAGTGGATGCGCAAACCCGTCTCGCCGGAGGCGCAGCCGCAGGACTCGACGCCGCCGATCAGCGACGACCTGTCCGACGACAGCGACCTTCCGCCGCTGGAGCTGCCTCCCCCGCGGAAGACAGCGGTGGCGCCCGCAGTGCCCGCGGCACCGGCCAAACCGGCGACGGTCAATCCGCCGGCCAAGCCCGCAGCGGCTGAGCCCCCGGCGGCAGTGCGAGCGACGGTGACCGAGCCGATACTGCCGGCACGAAAATCGGATGCAGCGTCGGCGGTCGATACGGCCCCGACGGCGCCGGCGGTTGTCGCCCCGCCCTCGCGGCCGGCGCCACGGCGCCCGTTGCGGATGCCTCAGATGTCGCCGCCGGGCAGCGGTCAGGGCGTGGGCTTTCCGGCACAGTCGCTGCTGGCGTCGCTCAAGCCGGTGGTGAAGATCGAGAACCGGCAGTTGTCGCTGGTGTTTACGCCGGCCAGTATGGCGGTGATGGCGGGCGCTGCGATGCTGCTGCTGATCGCGATGTTTGTGGTGGGATGGTTCTCTCGCCCTGCCCGGCCGGCCGAGTTATCGCCGGCCCAGGTGCGGGCGATCCTGGAAAAGGTCCGCCCGCAGTTGGAAGGCCAGGGCGTCAACTGGGAACAGATGCTGGCTATGTTGCCGGGCCAGCCGACCGGTCCGGCGCCGCAGCCGCAGCAGCAACAACAGCAGCAGCAGCAAGATCGCCAGGCCGTACCGCCGACGCGGACGGTGGGCAAGAGCTACATGATTATTCAGGGCCTGGGCGGCAAGAGCACTGAGGACCTGCGGGAAGCCTGGCGCATCCAGAAGTTCTGCAGCGAGGGCGAGTTTCCCGCCACGGTCAGCCTGCTTCAGGGACAATACGTGATCTACTCGCTGACGGGCTTCGACACGCCTGACGAGGCGGCAGCGAAAGAGTACGCAGAGAAAATCAGAGTGCTGGGTCAGAAATACAAGACGCAGACCCAGGGACGCGAGTTCAAACAAACCGACCCGCAGGGGCGCTGGCCGTGGTTCCTGAAGTATTCCGGACCCGGGCCCGCTGCGGGATAGACGACCAGGTGGAGTAATTCAATCATGACGTTGGATCGTACACTCAAGAGCGGCGCCGGACTTCACAGAGCCCGAAGCGTCCTGACCCGTGCCGAACGCATCGCCAAGCTGACGGAAGAGGGCAAGTTCGACCCCGCCGCCAACAGCCCCCTGGCCCTGCCCAAGGTGCGCGTGCGCACCTCCAAGGCCGGCACCAAGAGCAAGAAGGCCGCGGAAGAAACCCCCGCCGAGGGCGCGCCCGCTGAAGGCGCCGCCGCGGCCGCTGCCCCCGCCGCAAAGGAAAAGGGCGGCAAGGGCAAGGACTAGTCCTTACCGCGGTGGCACAGGCTTTCGGACCTGTGAAAGTCACGGCCCCCCTGCAGAGGGTGTTATGCCCGGTGCCGTGGCGGCCGGCTGCAAGCCGGCAGCCACGATCCCCGACGCAGGTGCAGTCGTGGCTGTCGGTCCTTTGGCCTCCCGCCACGGCACCAACCCAGTCACAGCCTGGAAAGGCTGTGCCACGATACGTCTATGTTGCGCAAAAGCCATTCCATCGCCGATCGCATGCGGCTGCTCGATGCCTCGGGCATTCGAAAGGTCTTCGACCTGGCCGCGAAGATGAAAGACCCGATCAACCTCTCGATCGGTCAGCCGGATTTCGACGTGCCCGCGGCCGCCAAGGAACAAGCCATCGAGGCCATCCGCGCGGGCATGAACAAGTACACGCAGACGCAGGGCCTGGAGCAGCTTCGCGCGGTGATCGCCGACCAGTGCCGCACGGAGTTCGGATGGGACGCGAGCCACCCGTACCTGATCACCTCGGGTGTCTCGGGCGCGTTGATGCTGGCGATGCTGTGTACCATCAATCCCGGCGATGAGGTGGTGCTGCTCGAACCGTACTTCGTGATGTACAGCCATCTGGTGAATCTCGCCGGCGGCGTGCCCGTTCCAGTCGACACGTATCCGGACTTCCGCCCCGACCCGGAGAAGATCGCCCGCGCCATCACCGACCGCACGCGCATGCTGATCGTCAACTCTCCGTCCAACCCCACCGGGTACGTCTGGAGCCGCGAGGAGCTCGATGCGGTGGCGGCGGTGGCAGCCAAACGCGACCTGCTGGTGATCTCGGACGAGATCTACAACCTCTTCTGCTACGATCGCCCCTTCGTGTCGATGGCGTCGGTGTACGAGAACACGCTGCTGATGCGCGGGTTCTCCAAGAGCTACGCGATGACCGGCTGGCGCGTGGGTTGGTGCAGCGGCCCGGCGCCGATCATCGAGAAGATGACGATGCTTCAGCAGTACAGTTTCGTCTGCGCCCCGAGCATCGCGCAGGTGGCGTGCTGCCAGGCGCTCAACGAGGACATGTCCGCCCAGGCGGCGGCCTACAAGCGCAAGCGCGACATGGTGTACGACGCGCTGGGCCCTTCGATGGGCCTGGTCAAGCCCGGCGGAGCGTTCTACGCGTTCGTGCCCGCCCCCGGCGGAAACGCCACGGCGTTTGTGGAAAAGGCCATCGCCAACAACGTGCTGGTCATTCCGGGGAAGGTCTTCTCCTCGCGCGACACGCACTTCCGCCTTTCCTACGCTACCGGCGACGAGCAACTCGCTCGCGGGCTGGCGATCCTGGCGGACCAGGCCCGCTGACGCGACCCGGCGGCAGGTCAATCGTCAAGCCTGGGCGGGGGTGTCTTCCAGACCCAGTTCCGCCTCGATGGCGTCGGCCTTGGGCACCCTCGTGCCCTGGAGGGCGAAGAGGATTCCCGGCAGCGACCAGACGAGCTGCACCGCCCGCGTCATCAGCGCCAACGCCATCACCATGCGGTTATTGGCCAAAGCCAGCATCCGCCCGGCGACATCCGCTGCCGGTATCTTCTTGAGACTCTGTCCCAGGAACATCACGTACGCGTTTTCGATGATCCCGATCCCGCCGGGCGTCAGAGGCACCGCCCCCACCACGTACACCAGCGGCACATACAGGAAGTAGTCGTACCACGTCAGCCTGTGGATGTGCAGCGAAACGCCGATCACCCAGATCGACCCGATCCAGAACATCTGGGAAATGAACGTCACCACCGTGGCCCAGAAAACCCCCAGCAGGTGCCGGCCAAGACGCTGCGCCCCTTCACCGGCGGCTGCAAAGTGATGCGCGTAAGACAGGCGGCCGTAGATCTTCTCCAGGTGGAACAGCCTGCGGAAAGAACCGCTGAGGATGAACGCGCAGACGAACACCAGACCGCAGACCAGCACGATCACGACGACGATAGCGTCGTGGATGTCGCGCCATGCGCCAAGCCCGGCCCAGAGGTACGCCACGACCATAACGGCAGCCAGAACCACCATCGCTCCCAGGCCCAGCACGCGGTCGACGAACACCGATACGACGACCCGCGCCTTGTGGGAAGTATGCTTGGCCAGGTAGTACGCCTTGACCAGGTCGCCCCCGACAGAACCAGGAATCACGTTATTGAAGAACTGTCCCAGAAACGTCAGGCGGATCAGTTCGCCCAGGCCGACGCGAATCTCCTGTATGTTCAGCAGGATCTGGATGCGATACGCGCAGATGGTGGTCCCGATCACGTTGGCCAGCGCCCCCAGGCCCAGCAGCAGCCAGTCCGAACCCAGCACGTACTGCCAGATCTCGGCCAGCACGTCCAGCAACCCCTTGTCAGGCTCAGCGGGCGACTTCAAGCCCCGCAGCGCCCAGGCCATCAGCGCACAGGCAAGGACGCACTTGCCGGCGATCAGCAACATCTTGCGATTGGATTTCTTCATGAGGTCCCGGTGGCGCCAAGGGCTTGCACACAGAAATACAAGGATACCATTGCCTGTACGGCAATAACAACTGGCGGGCGATTTTCCACTCGCCGATGTATCGCAGGGCGGATAAAATGCCGATCTCTCTACAGAAGGTTTATCCCTCCCTGAATACGATTTATGGCGCCGTCCCAAACAGTCGATGTGCCCGGCTACCAGGTTCTGAACTGCCTGGGGCGCGGGGCTGGCAGCTCGATCTGGCAGATCCGCGACTGCCGGAGCGACGCTCTTTATGCGCTCAAGCGCGTGCTGCGGCGCCCGGACGTGCCCGGCGACCGCGTGCTCATGCTGGCGATAAACGAAGCCCACGTCGGAATGCAGATGGACCATCGCGTCATCCGCCACATCTACCAGGTGCGACGCATCCGCCAGTGGATGCGCCTGCAGGAAGTACAGTTGATCATGGAACTCTGCCAGGGACAGTCGCTCCAGGAACGCCTGCCCCGTTCGCTGCCTGAAACGGTGGCGGTTTTTTCTTCCGTCGCCTCCGGCCTGGCCCACATGCATGCACGCGGCTACGTCCACGCCGACATCAAGCCTAACAACATCCTGATGGCCGCCGACGGTACGGTCAAGGTCATCGACCTCGGTCAGAGCTGCCCCATCGGTACCGTCAAGGACCGCATCCAGGGCACGCCTGATTTCATCGCCCCCGAGCAGGTACACCGCCGCCCGCTGGACTCCCGGACCGACATCTTCAACTTCGGCGCCAGCCTCTACTGGACCCTCGCCGGACGCCCGATCTCCACCGCCATGCCGCCGCGCGGGTCCGTCACGTTGCGATCCGAGGCGGTCACCGTTCCCATCAGCCAGTACAGCCCCGGCGTTCCGGCGGCGCTGGACAAGCTCGTCGCCGAATGCATCGAGCTCTATCCCGACAACCGCCCATCGAGCATTCTGGAAGTCGCCTCGCGACTGAGCCTGATCGCCGCGTCGCTGGCGCCGCGCACCGCGTCCGAGCCTTCGCCCGACGACACCGTCTTCGACTAGCTCGGATGTTCACCGCGGAGGACGCAGAGGCCGCAGAGGTGTTATTAAGAAAACAAACCGTGCAGCAGATCATGGAGAACCTCCTCTTGGACAAACTGTTTTTCAGATCCCCGAAAGCTGCCCCGTTAGTTAGCTTTTGTTTTAGACTCTTTTCTTCTCCGCGATCTCTGCGTTCTCTGCGGTTAGCGCTGGATTAGGACCCCCCCGTGCCCAGCCCCGTCGCCGACATCTTTGCCGCCGTCGCCGCCGCCAATCGCGGCGACGCTCGGCGTCGCGGAAACGTCGTACACGTCGAAAGCGGCCGAACGCTCATCGTCGCCGGCGACATCCACGGCAACCGCGCCAATCTCGACCGCATTCTGCGCTACGCCGCCCTGCGAGACCAACCGCAGCGCGTGCTGGTGCTGCAGGAGCTCATTCACGGACCCGCCGACGAAAAGACCGGCTGCGACCGCAGCATCGAACTGCTGATGCGCGTCGCTCGCCTCCAGGTGGAGCTGCCCGGGCGCATCATCTGCCTGATGGGCAACCACGACCTGACGCAGGCCAGCGGCGCCGAGATCCTCAAGGACGGGCGCGGCGTCTGCCGCGAGTTTACGGCCGGCATCGCCGCGGCCTTCGGCGACGACGCCCCGAGCGTCACCGGGGCGGTCAACGACCTGCTGCTGTCGTGCCCGCTGGCCATTGCGACCCCCGGCGGCGTGATGATCAGCCATTCGCTGCCCACACCCGGCGCCGAGGCGGCCGCCGATGTGCTCGACCGCGACTTGACCGCGCAGGACTTCGCCCGCGGCGGCGCGGTCTACCAATGGCTCTGGGGGCGCCGCCAGAACCGCTCGCAGATCGACCAACTCGCCGCCAAACTGAACGTCAACTTCTTCGTCCTGGGACACCGCCACATGGAAGGCGGCTTCGAACTGTTCGATCCGCAAGCCGTCGCCCTCTCCAGCGACAGCCAGTTCGGCTGCGTGATGGAGTTTTCGTCGGATGAGATGCTGACAGCCGACGCCGCCCAGGAATGCCTCAAGCCGATCACTCTTCTGGGATAGGATACGCCGTGGATGAACTTTCGGGAAAACTCAAACGCCACCTGCGCAACCAAGGCCGCTCGCTTACATCGCTGGCGACCATCGGCAAGTCGGGCCTGACCGACGCGGTCGCGGCGAACCTGCGCGGGCTTCTGGACACGCACGAGCTGATCAAGGTGCGCCTGCCCGCCTTGCCGCCGGCAGAGCGGACCGAACTGGCCCGCCAGGCCGCCCAGGCCGCCGACGCCCACTGCATCGCCGTCGTCGGACACACCGTCCTGCTCTACAAGCCCCGTCAGGCCGACCCGTAGCACGGGCATCTTCCCCGCCTCAGCACACACCCATGGCGACCTGCCTGCCGGCAGGCAGGCCCGCTGAACAACGCGTGCCGCCATGCCCGGAACGCATCCGTCGTTGGCGATTGGATTTTCTCTTGCCAAGCGTTCGACCGGCAGTATCATGACCGTGTGCTAAACCGCTGATCGTTCACTCACCCAATTCGTTTCCGGGTCTGAAAGGAAGATTGCCATGGCAGCTTCGCGACAGATGTTCCGTATTTCCTGCGTCATGTTGGTCGGCCTCTTGTGTCTGAGCGTGACCGCCCCGGCATGGGGACAGTTCGGCGACGCGCTCAAGATCGCCGAGAAACTCCGCAAGGAGAAACAGGAAAGGGAACGCAAAGAAAAGGAAAAGAAGGAACAGGCCCAACCGGCCGACTCGGGCAGCAAGACCGACGCCCCGGCCGGCGCACGCCCCGCCTTAGGAGGCAAGATCGTGTTCTCGGCCTCGCCGATCGACCCGGCCAAGCCGGAGAATCTGGTCAGCGAGTTCAAGGCCGGCGATTCCATCTACGCCCTGGTGCAGACGGATAAGACGTGGCGCGACCTGCTGGGCAAGGGCAATGAAGACGTCAAGGAGATCCAGGTGCCGCTGGACATGATCATCGACGGCAAGACCGTCGATTTTCAGTACATCACCATCAAGAACGCCCAGGCCATTGACAGCAAGTTGCTGGTGCTGGAGATTGCGCCGGACCCGGCGAAGATGACGTCCTACAAGGACGAAGGATTCGCGTATGGCGAGGGTAAGGGCCGACGCAAAATCGGGCCCGACCAGTACACGTACAACCTTGGCAGACTCTCGCCGGGCAAGCACACCATCAAGTTCCAGGTTCGCAGCTACGGCGACATTTTCTCCGCCGGCGAGTTCACCATCGAAGGCGACGACTACAAGCCCTACGCCGCCCTGCGCGAGAAGATCCTGCAGGAGATGCTCAACGTCGGCGGCATGCCCAAGGCCCAGAAAACCGACGCGGCCATGGAAGCCCAGATGATGAAACTGCTGCTCAACGCCGGATGGAAGAATATCCGCCGCCTGGTCATCGTCGACAAGGATTGGTGGCTCGACCGCCACAGCGGCGGAAACTCGGCAATCATCGGCCGCCACATCGCCGCGGCCGTGGCCGCCAAAGATGCTGACGGCAGCTTCTTCTGGTCGAACGTGACCTTCCAGCAGAACCGCCTGATCGACGGCTCGTATGGCGTCCTGGAAATCTCGAACACCGGCGTCAAGCGACCCATCAAGGAAGAGAACATCAACAAATAAGCGGATCAGGTCCCCGGGGCCGACGCCGGGCCGAACCGCGCGGACTCGATGCTGCTCTTGAGCCGCTTTAGCGCCTCGTCGGCGGGCTGAAGCGCCACCGCCATGTCGATGTACTTCATCGCCTGGGCGTACCTGCCGGCGTCGTAGAAGCACCGTGCGGCCGCAGCGCTGGCCTGACCGGCCAGTTGTGCGAAATGGGTGGCCTCGGCGTAGGCTTCGCCGGCCTCCTGCTGGCGTTCCTGACGCTGGCGCACCTGGCCCATGAGCATCAGCAACTCGCCGCTGCGGCGGTGGCGCAGGGCCTGCGTCAGCGTTATCGCGCAGTCGTCGGTGCGTCCGGCGCCGAACTGGGCGGTGGCCAGCCGGATCGAGACCGCCGCGTCGTCGGGCGAAAGCGATGACGCCTGCGCGAGGTAATCGGCGGCCTTGGGGTAGTCCTTCTTTTCCAGCGCCAGTTCGCCCAGACCGGCCAGGGTGCGGCCGTCTTTGACGCCGCCGTCGTACGCCCGGGCGAGGTACCCCCCCGCCGCCTCGCGCTGCCCGGCGGCAAGGAGATGCTCGCCGAATCGCGCCCAGATTTCGGCCCCGGCGCCCGGTCCGCCGCCTTCGTCGGCGGCCTTGCGAAAATACTCCATCGCCTTGGCGGGCTCATTGGCTTTGAGCAGGATCTGCCCCCTGAGCCACAGCCCGCCGGCGTCGCGGGGCGCCCGAGCGAGCAGCTCATCGAGGATCTTGTCTGCCGCGGCGGTCTGGCCCAGGGCCAGTTGCGATTCGGCCAGCAGCGGCCGGACCTGCGTGTCGTCGGGATTGGCGCGGACGTACGCGATCATCAGGTCGCGGGCGCCGGCGTAGCCTCCGGGCCTCATGAGGCCCCGGGCCTTGCCCAGCACGTCGTCGGCGAGGTTGCCGGCGGGGGCGGATTTGACCGGCGTGGGGTCTTTGCCTCGGCCGACGTAGACCGCCAGCGCGCCGATGGCGGCGGCCATCGCTATCAGCACCCACGGCAGATATCGCGATCGCCGGGCGGGCATTCAGCGTTCCTCCCCGAGCAGGCGGGCGACGCCCCGGGCGATGTCGCCTTGTTCCATCAGGGCCTGGCCCACCAGCACTGCCCGGACGCCGGCGGCGGCCAACCGCTGCACGTCGGCGTAGGTTTTGATTCCCGACTCGCTGACGAGAACGGCCTCTTCGCCAGCCAGCCCCGCCAGGCGCATGGTGGTGTTGAGGTCGACCTCGAACGTGGCGAGGTTTCGGTTATTGATGCCCAAAAGGCCATAGGATTTGTGGGGAAAACCGACCATCGACCGCACAAGCATCATCTCGTCGGCGTCGTGAACTTCCACCAGCGTACACATACGCAGCTCGGTCGCCAAAATCATCAGGTCCAGCAGCATCGAGGCGTTCAGCGCCGCGACGATCAGCAGGATGGCGTCGGCCCCGGCGGCGCGGCTCTGATAGACCTGCCACGGATCGATGATGAAATCTTTGCGAAGCACCGGGATATCGACCGCGGCCCGCACGGCAGTGAGGTACTCCAGGCGTCCCTGAAAATATTGCTCGTCGGTCAGGACGCTCAGGGCGCTGGCGCCGGCGGCGGCGTACTGGCGCGCCGCGTCGACGGGGTCGAAGTCCTCGCGGATGACACCGGCCGAGGGCGAGGCTTTCTTGACTTCAGCGATGAGATTGACCGGCCCGCGTCCGGCGCGGGTGACGGCGGCGAAGAAGTTCCGCACCGGCGGGGCGGCGGCGGCAGCGGCCTGCAGCGACGCCAGGTCGGTCTGCCCGCGCAGCGCCTCGACCTCTTTATGCTTGGTTTGCAGGATGCGGTCTAATATAGTTTGCGGCACCGTTTGTCGCTCCGGGTCCTTTAGTCAACCTAACCGTATGGCGTGAATGATGTCAAACGCTTTATCACAAGTTACGACCACGGCGCCGGCTACTGCACCGGCCACGGCGCCGATCGTCCAAGTCCCGGGGTGGATGTACGCGCTGGTAGCGCTGGGCCTGTGCGTTCTGGTGGCCTGGACGATCGCGTGCCTGATCCGTCGGCGAAAGTTTCTGGAGGCGTCGGGGCCGGGGCGTCGCAGCCGCCTGACGGTCCTGCACGTCATGCTGCCGCTGCTGTGCGCGTTGCTTGTCGGTGGCCTGGCGGGGTTCCTCCTGCCTAAGGGGCTGCCGTACTCGCTGATCGCCGGCGCGGCTGGCAGCGTGGCGATGATCGCCGCCAGCCTGGTGGCGGGGTCGCATGGTATTCCGCTGGGTCTGGGCAGGGGCATGGGGCTCTCGGCGAGGCACTGGCTTTACGACACCGCCCGGGGCGTGCTGGGTTACTTGGCGGTCCTGCCGGTCTGCCTGGGGGTTCTGGAAGTCACGACGCGCATCATGATGCTCTGGGGCTTTAAGCCCGCCCCCCACCGCCTCCTGGAAATCCTGCGCCAGCCCGGCGCGCACTGGGGCAGCGTCGCGATGGCGATCATCCTGGCCGTGGTCCTCGCGCCACTGACCGAGGAGATCTTCTACCGCGGGCTCATCCAGACCGCCCTGCGCCGCCATCTGAAAGCCTGGCCGGCGATCATGCTGACGGCGGTGCTGTTTGCGGCGATGCATCTCGACATGCCCAACAGCGTCCCGGCGATGCTGGTCTTCGGCATGGCATTGGGATACCAATATGAGCGGACGGGCAGGCTCTGGGCGTCGATCGTTATGCACCTGCTCTTCAACGCCGTGTTCGTGACCGCCACGATGACCGCCGGCGTCTGAGGGTGATTACGGCCTTTGCTCTCGCGTGGCCGGCGCGGTCGCCGGGACAGCCGCGGGCGCCTTGTCGACAATCACCACGTCCCCGGCCAGAAACCCCAACCGCTGCCCCGCCGCGGCGGAAATCACCAGTGCCTGGCGCACCTGCCCCGCCACGACCAGTTCCTGCGTGCGCTCCAGGTCCGCCCGGGCGAAGGGCTGAACCGCGCCGGCCTGCTTGTGGACCATCTCGACCAGCATCTCGTTGACCGGAACGCCCGCGCCGGCGCCCATGGCGGCCATCGCCGCCACGCGACTCTCTGCCGCCAACCGCCCCTGCCGCTCGCGATACCACAGCACGCTCAGCAGCACGATGATCAGCACGAGCAGGCCGGCCGCTGCCAGCGTGAACAGGGAATCGCGATTCGACTGGCGTTCAGACTCGGTCATGGTCTTCTCCCAAAAAGCGCCACGCGCCGCATGGCTTGCGGTTGGTAGTCATACGCCAAAGCCCGCCGCAAGGCAAGGCCGCAACGCACCGGGTGCCATGGCGCCTGGGTGCGGTGCGCCGGGTGCCATGGCGGCCGTTTCACAGCCGCCATGTCCCCGACCGTTATTCGCCAGCACCTTTCGCAGCCGGGTGCCGTGGCGGGAGGGCTTCAGCCCGACAGCCACGACCACGCGCAGTCTGCGGCGATTCACTCCACCGAGTTCAGGGATCGTGGCTCTCCGGCCCTTCGGGCCTGCGCGCCACGGCACCCGGGCCCGCGTCACGACACCCGGCGCCTCGCCTGATGTTGCTTTTCGGCGGGGCCTTTCGTAGCATCGTCGCATGCCGACTGCATCCCTCCCTGAGCCTGGATCATCCGGCGCGTCGCCGTGGGCGCGGGCGCTACCCGCAGCGGCCATCGCCGCGCTGGTGCTGGCGGCCGCCTGCGGCGGACTGACGTTCGTGTGGGACCATGACACGCACTTTCACCTCGCCAGCGGCAAATGGATGCTCGATCACGGCAGCGTGCTGCGGACCGACCCCTTCAGCGTGCACGACCAGGACCATTGGCTGAACATCCAGTGGCTCTTCCAGGTTGTCATCGCCGCACTGCACGCCGTCGGCGGATGGGAGGCGCTGTCGGTTCTGAAGTCAGCTTTGGCGGCGGGCATGATGCTGGCGATGCTGCTGGCGCTGCGTAGGCACGTACCGATGTGGTGGCTGGCAATCGCGTGCGGCCTGGCGATGTACGTCGCGCTATCGCGCGTCCGCGTGCGCCCCGAGCCCTTCACCATGCTCTACCTGACGGTGATGGTGATCGCCCTGGAGGCGGTCCGGCGCGGCGCCTCGGCGCGGTGGCTGTGGCTGATGACGCCGGTCATGATCCTCTGGGTCAACATGCAGGGGCTGTTCATCCTGGGGCTGGGCGTGTTCTGGACGGCAATGGCGGGCGCCGCCGTTGAACGCTTTCTCCTCCACCGCCCCAGCGGCAACCTTGTCAGCCAGGAAAGCCTCGCCGCCGCTCTGGCGGCGACGGCAGGATGCCTCGTCAGCCCCTGGCCGGTAGAGGCCCTGACCCAGCCCTTCCTGCTCCTGACCCGAATCTCGGGCGAAAAGTTCATCTACACGTACTTCGTCAGCGAGTTGAGCCCGACATGGCAGGCGCCCCTGAGCCATCCGGCCGCCTTGGCGCTGCTGGGCCTGACGGTGCTGGCGATGCTCATCAACCGCCGACGGACGGCCGTGGCGCACTGGCTCTGGTTGGCGATGTTCGGCGCGCTGGCGGCGATGGCGATTCGCAACATCGGTCTGCTCTGGCCGGCGTGCGCATACCTGCTGGCCTGGCACGGCGGCGAGATTGTCCGCCGCATCGGAACGCGCCTGCGCCCCCCCGCCTGGACCGGCGCCGCGGCGGCGGGGCTTGTGATCCTGGGCGGATTGGCCGCGGCGGCGGGCTACACCACCGAATGGACCCTCCGCGCGACGAGCAGTTGGCAGCGGTTCGGCGCGGGACGGCAGGAGGAGAACTTTCCCATCGCCCAGGCGGAGTTTCTCAAAACCCTGCCCGCCAAGGGCGACATCCTCAGCATCAACTTCGGCGACGCCAGCGCGTTCATCTATCACGCATGGCCGCAACGGCTGATCTGGATGGACGGGCGACTCGAAGCCCATTCCCAGCAGCGATTCCTGCGATACCACGAACTGGCTTCCAACGACTTCGCCAGCGTCGCGGCGCTGGGCGCCAGCCGCCAACTACCGCCCAGCGTGCGGTTCTACTTCGTCGGGCAGGGCGACGGGTTGCGCCTGTCGATCTTCGCCCAGTCCGACCGCATGCGGCTGCTGTCGCTGAGCCCGGCTGGCGCCTGCTTCACCCGCACCGACTGGAACCTCGGCGGCGCGCTGCCACCGCCCAATTCCAACCTGCGCGAGGCGTTCGACCGCCCGATGACCGGCGACGGCAGCATCGAGGGCTGGCCGATGGCGCGGCGGCGGTGGTACCGCCAGAACCCCACGCCCATGATGTACCGCCTGGGGCAAATGCTGATGTGGCTGGGCCGCCAGCCCGATCGCACCACGCCGCTGCAGATTCCACCCCCGCCCAGCGACCTGCAGATCCACTGCAGCCTGCTGAGCGTGCGGTTCCTCTCCGCCGCCGTGATCGAGAACCTCCAGCGCCCCGCCATCACCGAGGGCATGCTGGCCCAGGCCCTGCAAGTGCGAGCCCTCTATGATCGCGTCGAACCCTCGGGGCTCATCCCCGCCGACATCAACGCCGCGCGCGGGCTCTACCTCTACAACCGTCTGCCGCTGGGGACGCTCTCCACCCACGACCTGAAGCAGTTCGGCCCCCAGCGTATCCGCGCCATGAGCGAAGCGCGGCAGTATGACGCAGCCGCCGCGGCGGTCGGCGACCTGCTGCGGTTCTTCCCGCCGCGCGAGCAGGTCACGCCGCCGGAATGGTACCTGACGCTGCGCAACTCGATGAACGACGCGCTGAACCGCTCCCGCGATCTGCTGGAAGAGAAGGAACGTCTCGGCGGAATGTCGCCCGGCCGCGCCGCGATGATCATGGCCTCGCCCCAGTACGGACTTATCGACCAAGCCATCGCCGCCGCCGAGGCCGCCCCACCCGGCGACGCCGACGCCGCACGCGCCGCCGGCGACCTCCACCTGAGAAAAGGCCAGACCGATCAGGCCCGCGCCGCCTATGAACGCGCCGCCAAGGCCATCGGCACGCACGCACCGCTGCGCCTGCGGATGATCCTCTGCGACTGGGTCGAAGGACGCCTCTGGAAAGCCCACCAGCAGTTGGACGCATTGACAGCCGGCGACGAACCCAACGAGGCCGAGTGCTACTATCACGCCACGCTGCTGGAGCAACTGGGCCTCTACGATCAGGCGCGGGCCGTGGCGCTGAAAGCCAACCCGCACGACCCGGCCGTGAGAGAGTACATCGAACGGCTGCTGGCGCGGATAACGGCCGTCAGAGCGTCGCTGTAATCACCACGTTCAAAAACTCACCACAGAGGCACAGAGATCACTGAGGTAAAAACAAGAACGGCCGGGTGGCATGGTTTCTTCCTCTGAGCCCTTTGTGCCTCTGTGGTAAGTTTTTCCCAAGGGTCCAGCCGCCACCGATTACTGATTACCGATTACTGATCACCAATCAGAATTGATGCAGAAATCGCACGTCGGATTCAAACAGCAGGCGGATGTCCGGAATGTTGTATTTGCGCAGGACCATTCGCTCGATGCCCAGGCCGAAGGCGTACCCGGTGTAACGCTCGTGGTCGTAGCCGACGGCTTCGAGGACATTGGGGTCTACCATGCCGCAACCGCCCAGTTCGATCCATCGCGTGGACCCGTCGTCGTACTCGAAGAGCAGGTCCACCTCCGCGGAGGGCTCGGTGAACGGAAAGAAGCTCGGGCGGAACCGCGTCTGGACGGTCGGGCCAAAGTACGCTTTGCAGAACTGGTCCAGGGCCGTCTTGAGGTCGGCCATCGTGACGCCTTCGTCGACGTAGAGCCCCTCGATCTGGTGGAACATGAACGAGTGCGTGGCGTCGACGGCGTCGGGGCGGTAGACGCGGCCGGGAGCGACGATGCGCACCGGCGGCTGGCGCGACTCCATCGTGCGGATCTGCACGGTGGAGGTCTGGCTGCGGAGCATCGTGTGGTCGTTGATGAAGAAATTATCCAGCGGGTCGCGCGCGGGGTGGCTGGGCGGAATGTTCAGGGCCTCGAAATTATGCCGCTCGTCCTCGACCTCCGGACCGTACGCGACCTCGAAGCCCATGCGGCCGAAGATGTCGCAGATATCCTCGATGGTCTGCGAGATGATGTGGCTGTGCCCGATGCGCGGCTGGCGGCCGGGCAGGGTCACGTCTTCGATCGCAGCGGTGCGGGCGGC
Source organism: Planctomycetaceae bacterium (assembly GCA_039680605.1). Taxonomy (NCBI): domain Bacteria; kingdom Pseudomonadati; phylum Planctomycetota; class Planctomycetia; order Planctomycetales; family Planctomycetaceae; species Planctomycetaceae bacterium. The sequence goes on from JBDKTA010000025.1 coordinate 146,336, forward strand.
CTGGGGCTTGCCCTTTCCCGCCAGCGCCGCATCGAAGGCGGTCTGCAGGGCGTTCTTGGTTTCGTTGGCGGCCTTGCCCGCGGCGGGCTTGACGTCGGCGGGGGCTTCCTTGAGCCGCTGCATGAGGGCCTTGAGCTGCCCTTTGGTTCCCAGGTACTTGATGCGCCATTCTTCCAGCGCGCGGGCGTCGGCGGCCGAGGCCAGCTCGGCCTGGGCCTGCTGCTGCAGGGTTGCGATGTCGTCAAGCAGTGACACGATTCACTCTCCTTGAGCGCCGGTCAGTCTATCAGGTCGTGCGGCGAGGGACAACAACCTCAGCGGCTTTTACGGCCGCGCTATAATTCCCGAAACGGGAGGATGCCATGGCAGCGCCACAACAGACTGGAACGATCAACGACATCGACACGCAGGTGGTTCAGGAGACGGTCGAGGCCATCAAGGACGACCCGGGCCTGGCCAAGGCGAGGTTCCATCTGACCAACGAGTGGACCGGCGGCACCCAGAACCGCTCGCGCATCACCGGGTTCCACGTCGCGCGGCAGGACATGGAACACAAGCAGCACTACGAGTTGAGCGCCGACGAGCCGCCGATGCTCGGCGGGCGCGACGAGGCGCCCAACCCCGTCGAGCACCTGCTCAACGCCCTTGCAGCATGCATGACCACCAGCATGGTCGCTCACGCGGCCGTCCGCGGAATCGAGATCGAGGAGGTCCAGGCCCACGTCGAGGGCGACATCGATCTGCGGGGGTTCCTCGGCCTGGCGCCGGAGGTCCTCAAAGGATTCTCGAACATCCGCGTGCAGTTCCGCGTCAAGGCCGACGTGCGAAACCTCGCCCGCCTGAAAGAGCTGGCGATGTATTCGCCGGTCTTCAACACCCTGACCAGCGGCGTGGATGTGGACGTCACGGTCGAACCGGCCTGAGCAACCGCGGCGGCGGAAAACTCACGTCTCGCCACGCGGGGCCCGGACCGGGTATCATGCGGACGATGGACCAGCGATTCGGCAGGCAATTTCGCGTCAAACGCGGGGCGGAGTTTTCGCGCGCCATTGAACAAGGCCGCCTGGTCTCTGACGCCCTGACTCGCCTGTACGCCTTGGCCAACGGGCGCCAGTACTCGCGCATCGGCGTGGCGGTCGGGTCGCGACACGGCGGGGCCGTGCGGCGAAACTACGTCAAGCGTCTCTGCCGCGAGGCCTTTCGCCTTTCGCGCGCCGACCTGCCTTTTGGGTGGGACTTCATCATCATGCCTCACGCACGCAAACGACCGACGCTGGTTGCCTTGCAGGCGTCGCTGATTAAACTGGCCGCCCAGGCTACCCGCTCGCAAGGCGACCCCGTGGAAGGGCCTGAGAAATGACCCTCGCCGATCTTTACCGCCGCGCGGACCGGGCCCTGGTCGAACTGCTCGTGGCAATCGTGCGCCTGTACCAGGTGACGCTGTCGCCCATCGTCGGCCGCAACTGCCGCTTCATGCCCTCGTGCAGCAACTACTTCATCGAGGCGGTTCGCGCCAAGGGCGCCCTGCGCGGAACGGCCAAGGGCCTCTGGCGGATCATGCGCTGCAACCCGCTGTGCAAGGGCGGGTACGACCCGGTGGATCGAGTCTCCGGTTCTGAAATCTCAGATCGGTAATTTGAGATGCCAGATCGGACAAAGCGGCTTTACCACTTCTCGCGGTGCTTGTGTCCGCCGTGTTGATAGGTGCGCGAGGGTTTGCCGGCCACGGTGCCTTCGCCGGTCGGGCGTTCGGGTCCGGTGATGGCGGGCTGGCGGGCCAGAGCGGTCTTCCAGGAGGCATCGATGATCGAGACGGCCTCGTCGAGATCGTCAGTCATGTGGAAGAGGTCCATGTCGGCCGGGTCGATCTTGGCAAAGTCGTGGTCGAGCATCGACGTGCTGAACCACTTGATCAGGCCTTTCCAGTACCGGCTGCCGATGAGGATGACGGGGAATTTCTCGGCTTTGCCGGTCTGGATCAGGGTCATGGAGTTGAAGAACTCGTGCAACGTCCCGAACCCGCCGGGGAAGCAGACGAAGGCGCTGGCGTATTTGACGAACATGACCAGCCGCGCGAAGAAGTATCGGAAGTCCTGGCTGATCGTGGCGTAGGGGTTGGCCTGCTGCTCGTGGGGCAGGGTGATATTGAGCCCGACGGAAGTTCCGCCGGCGTCGAAGGCGCCGCGGTTGGCGGCTTCCATGATGCCCGGACCGCCTCCGGTAATGATGGTGAACTTGAGCTCTGCCAGCATGTACGCCAGGCGGCGTGCGTCGGCGTAGTCTTTGTGTGAGCGGGGCGTGCGGGCCGAGCCGAAGATGCTGACGGCCTGGCCGAACTGGCTCATCATTTCGAAGCCTTCGACGAACTCGCTCATGATGCGGAAGACCCGCCACGGGTCGCCCTGGATGAAATCGCGGTCGATGATCATTTCGCTACTCCAGCGTTGGAACATCCAGTATATCGGCACGATCAGGCCTGGGGGAAAAACTTACCACAGAGGCACAGAGGCAGGATGAGGAAGAAACAACAAAAACCGACGACGAGGACGAGGACGAAACAGATGCAGTTTGCGACTGTTAGCGGCGGGGCTTGCCCCGCGCGTTCCGAGCAAGTCGAAGATCCGCCGTGGCGGGCTCAACCGCTAACGAAATGGAAAGTGGTCGAGCGTTATCGTCCTCGTCGTCGTCCTCGTCGTCGTCCTCGTCCTCGTCGCCGGTTTCTTCCGGTCTTTGCCCGGCTTTGACAAACGCCCGCCCGGGCGGTTAAATGGGAGCAACGAAAGGCCAGATGTGTTGAAGAGCCTGATAATCACAAAGCAAACTCTCTGCCGCCTCCGCGGGTGCGGGGCGTTGATGTTGCTGGCGCTGGGCGTGCTGGCGGCAGGCGGTTGCGGCGGGTCGTACAATATGGTCCTGGGCGACCAGGTCGCCGCGGCGGGCAAGGATGTGCCCGTCGTCGTGCGGCTGCGCCGGACCGATTTCATCTTCATCAACATGTCGATGGAGAAACAGCCGCTGCGGTTCCGCCTGGACAGCGGCCCCGAGCGCGTGGCCTTCACCGACAAGCAAGGCTACGCCGGCGTCAGCCTGCCCGCCCCGGCCAAGGCCGGACGCTACCTGCTCAAGGTCGACCTCAGCGACTACGAAGGCGAAGAGGTCCGCGAGCAGGCCCACGTCTACATCTGGCAAGAGTCCAAGCCCGTCCTGGCGGTGGACCTGGAGTGCCTGCCCCGCAGCGGGCAGGGCGAACATGAAGCCGCCAAGGCCGTCCTGGCGGGCTTTGCCCGAACCGGACACATTCTGTACATGACGCGCGCGGCCGTGCGCGAGCAGGAGACGGCCCACGCCCGCATCACCTCCGACGGATATCCCGACGGACCGGTGCTGCTGTGGCAGCGGCAGCGATGGCGCTTGGCTACCAGCGACAGCGGCATGCCGACCATCGAAGTCGAAGATCGCATGATCAGCCAACTCGCGACCCTCAAGACCCAGTTCCCCAAACTGCGGCGAGGCGTCTGCGGCAGCGAGGCCGCCGCCCTGAGTATAATGGAAGCCGGTCTTGACCCGGCCGTGGTCGGCAAAGACGTGCTGATCTACAACGCAACGTATTTCCCCACGTGGACCGACATGCAGACCCAGGGGCTTCACGATCCGGTCTTGCGGTAAAACGTTCCGTGCGCCCGACCGCCCGGGCAAACCCATCCATTCATCCATTCATCCATTCATTCATCCACCCATCCATCGCGTCTGCGCGTCTCGCCCGTGCATTCGGGCGTGCCGGTCGTTAGAATGTCGCCATGTCTGAAGAGTTCAATCGAATCGTCGTGTTCCTGCCCAACTGGGTCGGCGACGTAGTCATGGCCAGCCCCGTACTTGTTGCGCTGCGCCAGCGATACCCCGCGGCGCACATCGCGCACTTCGGGCGTGCGGCTGCGCTGGCGGCCGCCGACGGCGCGGTCTGGTCCGACGAGACAATCGAAGCCAGCCGCGCCGGCGGGCTGCTGGGCGTGCTGAGGTCGGCGCGTCGGCTCAGGCGAGGCCGCTTCGACATGGCGTTGCTGCTGCCCAACAGTTTTCGCTGTGCCCTGGCGGCGCGGCTGGGCCGGATCAGAACCCGCATCGGATACGCCCGCGACGGGCGGGGGTGGCTGCTCAGCCATGCGATGGAACCCTTCCGCGATGCCGACGGGCGATTCGTGCCCTTGCCCACCATCGAATACTACATCCGCCTGGCCGCCCTGGCCGGCGTGACGTCGGCGCCGCGGACCATGTCCCTGGGCGTTCGCGAGCCGGACGACCATGCGGCCGCCGAGCTGCTGGCGCAGTCCGGCGCCGACGCGGCGCGCCCGCTCGTGCTGATCAACCCCGGGGCGTCCTTCGGGCCAAGCAAGATGTGGGAGCTGGGACGTTTCGCCGCCGTGGCCGATGCGCTGATCGAACAGCGCGGCGCTCAGATCATCATCAACGCCGCTCCGGCCGAGCGGGCCATCGCGGCACAGGTGGCGCTGGCGATGCGGCACGAGCCGCTGCTGAGCTTCGCCGGGCGCGACAATTCGCTGGGCCTGCTCAAGGCTCTGGCGAAGCGCTGCGGGCTGGTCATCACCGGCGACACGGGCGTGCGCCACATCGCAGCGGCGATGGGAACCGCCGTTGTGACGCTCTTTGGCAGCACCGATCCGGTCTGGGCGCAGATCGACTACCCGCGAGAGCGCATCCTGCGCGTCGAGGTGCCCTGCTCGCCCTGCCAGCGAAAGATGTGCGACCAACCCCCCGGCCCGATCTACCACCAGTGCATGGCCGCCATCAGTCCTGCGATGGTGCTCGAGCAGGTCCTGGCCTTGCTCGACGAGGGTGCCACGCACAACTCCGTTGTGCGTGTCCCCGAGGCCTCACACCAGCAGGAGCGCCTATGATCGCCGACTCCTGCGACCATACCCTGCTTGAGGCTTTGCGAGCCCAGGGGCTCGACAGCGTCCAAGGCGCCTTCGCCTGGCAAGGCGGCAGCGACCTGAACAAGCCGCGCCTCGGACACCGCCGCCGCACGCGCGTGGAGTTGACCGGCGCCGCCGGCGAGAGCGTCACGCTCTACCTCAAACGCTACGGTCCCGAGTCGATCTGGCACGCCCTCAAGCGCGTGCTTCGCGGTCGCTCGTGCGTGGCCGTGACCGAAGCATTGAACATCTCAGCCGCCCGCGACGCCTCCGTGCCCACCATGCGGGCCCTGGCCTGGGGGCAGGAAACGGGCCTGCTGCCGCGGCGGAGTTATCTGCTCGTCTCGGCTGTGCCCGGCGATGCGATGGAACGCTGCTTCGACGGGTTTCTTGCTCGGTCGTCGCCGGAGATGGTCGAGGCTGTCACCGTCGAGCTGGCACGCGTGGTGCATCGCCTGCACGCGGCGGGGTACGTGCATCGCGACCTGTACGCGGCGCACCTGTTCCTGCACGAGAGCGACGGCGGGTGCGACGTGTACCTGATCGACCTGGCGCGGATGTTCCGCCCGCCCGCCTGGCGGATGCGGCGATGGATCGTCAAGGACCTCGCCCAACTCCAGTACTCCATGCCGGCGCCGTGGGTGCAGCAGTGGTGGCCGGTGTTCATGAACCATTACGCCCTCGGCCGCGGCGGTCGCGAGCGGACAGCCCTGGAGGCGGCGGTGGAAGCCAAAGCCCGGGGCATCCGCCGCCGGCAGCGGCGGCGCGGCGAACGAAAGGCTCGGCAGGCGCAGGCATGAAGATCGCTTTAGTTATTGAACGCATGGATGTTTTTCGCGGCGGGCGCGAGACCTCGACCGCCCAGACGGCGGCCGAGTTGGCCAAGCGCGGCCACGAAGTCACCATCCTCTGCCAGAGCGGGTCGTGGGCGCATCCGGGCGTGCAGCTCAAGACCTTCGGGCGCCGCGGACCGCTGAGCGTCTCGCTGCTGTCCAACTTTGTCGCCGACGTGCAGCGCGAGACCACGGCCGGCGCCTACGACATCGTCCACTCCACGTTGCCCGTGCCCGGCGCGAACGTGTACCAGCCGCGCGGCGGCACGGTTCCCGGACAGGCGGCCGCCAGCCGGCGGCGGCACAACGTGGTGACGGCCGCGGTGGGCGATCTGCTGCGCGAGCTGAGCCCGCTGCGCCGCCGGATGACGGACCTGGAGCGCCAGGTCGTGGCCGACCCCAAGACCCTGCTGCTGCCGGTCAGCGCGATGATCGCCGCCGAGTTCGAGCAGTACTACCACCGCACCGAGGGCGTGAAAATCGTCTACAACGCGGTGGACATTCCCGCCGCCGGCGAGCAGGAGCGCGCCGACTGGCGCCAGCGCCTGCGGTATTCGCTGGGCGTGACGTCGTCGGACGTGGTCTTTCTGAGCGTGGCCAAGAACCTGGCCCTCAAGGGCGTCGACCGGCTGATCGAGACCTTCGCCCACTGGTACCACAAGGCGTCGCCGCGAGCGGTGCGACTGGTCGTCGTCGGGCAGGAGATGCACGAGGGCTACCAGCGCCACGCGGGCCTGCGCGACGTCGGACGGCTGGTGACCTTTCTGCCCTGGACGGCAGAGGTCTCGCAGTGGTACGCCGCCGCCGACGCCTGCGTGCTGCTGAGCTGGTACGACCCGTGCAGCCGCGTCATTCTCGAGGCGGTGCGCTGGGGGCTGCCTTCGATCACGACCGCGTATAACGGGGCGGCCGAGCTGCTGGCCGGCGGGGCGGGCATCGTCGTGCCTTCGCCGCGCGACCGCGCGGGCCTCGCCGCGGCCCTGGAGGCGATGATGGACCCCCTGACCCGTCGCCGCTGCACCGAGGCCTGCTCTGCCGTCGCCGCCAGCGTCAGCATGGACCGCCACGTCAACGAGCTGCTGACCGCCTACGAGGAGGCACGCCGATGACACCCGCGGATATCGTGCAGTTGATCGCAATGGCGCTGGCGGGGTACGTGCTGGGCTCGACGCCGACGGGCGTGATCATCGCCCGCTTCAAGGGCGTCGATCTTCGCAAGAGCGGCAGCGGCAACGTCGGCGCCACCAACGTCGGGCGCGTGCTCGGGCGCCGATGGGGATACCTGTGCTTCGCGCTGGACGTCGGCAAGGGTTTTGCGGCCGCCTTCGCGGCGGTGCTCATCTGCCAGGACGGCGCCGCCGTGCCGTCAGCGGCGACGCAATTGTGCTGGCTGCTGACCGGCGCGGGGGCGGTGCTGGGGCACGTGTTCAGTTTCTGGCTGAAGTTTCGCGGCGGCAAAGGCGTGGCCACCGGACTGGGCGTGGTGCTGGGCATCTATCCCTACATGACCTTCGCCGGGCTGGCCGCATTGGGCGTGTGGGTGGTCGTGACGCTGGCCAGCCGATACGTCTCGATGGGCAGCGTGGTCGCCGCGGCCGCATTCGTCCCGCTGATGACCGGCATCGCCATGCTGCATGATTGGCCGCTAAAAGACCTGTGGCCGCTGGTGACATTCTCGACGGCGATGATCGCCCTGATCATCATCCGCCACGGCGGCAACATCGTGCGCCTGGTCCGCGGCACGGAGAACAAAATCGGGCTGAACAAACCGTAGCGGGGAACTCACCGCGGAGGTCGCGGAGAACGCAGAGAAGAAAGAGGACGGAGACGGGGACAGGGACGGGGACGGGGACGGGGAGTGCGGGATTACGCGGATTTAGGGGATTAAGAGGATTAAAACAACAACAAGAGATGGTCAGGCATGTTTTTCGCGTTCCCATCTTCAGAGCTGATGTCGCCCAGAAAGATGAAGGAAAACAACACCCTCTTCCCTCTGCGACCTCAGCGGCTAATTGGATCCCCCGCCGGCGGCTGGTCTTTTCAGGGTGAACATGTTTCCCGCCTGCTGCGTGACGGCGCTCTTGAGCACGAGCATGGTCATGGCCGCGGTTACGGCGGGGCTGGGAAGCTTGCTTTGGCGGACGAGGTCGTCCAGCGAGAGCGGGCCTTTGGACAGCAGGGCGTGCAGCGTTGATTCGGTCGGGTTCAGGTTTGGCGGTATGGTGGGGACGGGCGTTTCTTCCGGGGCCATCTTCGCGCCGACCTGGCCGAGGTGCTCGAGGATATCGTCGAGGTTCTGCACCAGGATCGCCCCGCCGCGGATCAGGTCGTTGGCGCCCTGGCTCAGCGGCGAACTGACCGGGCCGGGGATGGCGAAGACTTCGCGCCCCTGCTCGGCGGCCTCGCGGGCGGTGATGAGCGATCCGCTGCGGCGCGAGGCCTCCACCACCAGCACGCCCAGCGACATCCCGCTGATGATGCGGTTGCGCGTGGGGAAGTTGCCCGGAAGCACGGCGGTGCGCATCGGCAATTCGGTGACGATCGCGCCGTGGCCGCCGTCGACGATCTGGCGGAACAGCGGCACGTTCTCCGGCGGATACATGCCGCTGAGCCCGCAGCCCATCACCGCGACGGTGCGCCCCTGGACGCTGATGGCGCCGCGGTGCCCGGCCGTGTCGATCCCGCGCGCCCCGCCGCTGACGACGGTGAACCCCGCCCGCGCCAGGAGCTGCCCGAACCGCCCGGCCTGTTCCATGCCATAGTGCGTACACCGCCGCGAGCCAACCAGCCCGATCGCCAGCGCATCGGTTGGGTCCAGCCGCCCCAGCGCGTACAACACGGCTGGGTAGTCGTAGATGTTCTTGAGGGCGGTGGGATATTGCGGCGAGCGATCCGTGATGATGGTCGCGCCGACGCGGTCGGCCTCGGCCAATTCGCTCTCGATGTCTTCGTCGCTCACGGCGCGGATGGCGTCGGCGGTTTTAGGCCCGACGCCTTCGACTTGCTGCAGGGCGTGCGATGAGGCCGCGGCGGCATCGGCGACGCTACCGAACTTCTCGACGATCCGCCGGAAGGTGACCGAACCGACGCCGTCGGCCAGCCACAGCCTCAGATACTCTCTCACGTGTTCGTCATGAACCATAGTCACCCCGTAGCACGAGCGTCTCGCCCGTGAGTAGCACGGGCATCTTGCCCGTGTTCCTGTTTTGTGGCATGGCCGTCACGGCCATGCCTCCAAGAGCATGGGCGAGACGCCCATGCCACACAGAGGGATGCCCATGCCACGGGGGCATTTTCGCCCGGCGGGCGGGCCTCTTCAACCATGCACTGGGGTCGGGCGAAAAAATCTTGTTCGGGCGGCTTTGGGTTGCCAATGCGCCGCCCTTGCGTTATGATGCGTGGCCTGATTGAAGATTGGATCCCGTCGCGGCCATGCCGCCGGCGGATAGCGAGCCTTGTGAGAACGTATGCCCAAGCCCCGACGACGCAGAAAAATCGGTTCCAAGAAACGCCGCGAACGCCGCAATCGTCGCAAGGGCCGCTAAACGGGGGGCGCTGGTGGCACGGCCTGTCCAGGCTGTGGCTATCAGCGCTGCCACAGGCTCAAAAGCCTGTGCCACCGTCAAAGCGTCCAGACACCTTCTATTGCCTGCCCGCAATGGCCACACGTGCCATCGGCTAAGGTGATGCTGCGCACGGCGAAGCCCGCCCGCTCGATGACCACCTTGCGGCACGAGGGGCAGTGCGTGTCTTCGCCGCGATGGCCTGGAACATTGCCGCAGTAAACATACTTCAGCCCCGCGTCGTGGCCGATCTTCATGGCTGTCTCCAGCGTCTCGACGGGCGTGGCGGCCGTCGTCGTCATCTGAAAATCGCCGTGGAACCGCGAGACGTGCCAGGGCACGTGCGGACCGAGCTTTCCGCTGATATACGCGGCGATGTCGGCCAACTCCTCCGCTGAGTCGTTCATCCCCGGCACTACCAGCGTGGTGACCTCGACCCAGATGCCCGCGCCAACCAGCGCCTCGAGACCTTCCAACACCGGCGCCAGGCGGGCCTTCATAATCCGCTGGTAGGTCTCGTCGCGGAAGGCCTTGAGGTCGACGTTGATCGCGTCGAGATACGGGGCGATTTTTTCCACCGCAAGCGGCGTCAGGTACCCGTTGGAGACGAAACAGTTGCCGATCCCAGCCTCGCGGGCCAGCACGGCTGTATCGTATGCCAGCTCGAAGAACACCGTCGGCTCGGTGTACGTGTAGCTGATCGACGCACAGCCGTAGCTCTTGGCGGCCGAGACGATCTGGGCCGGCTTGGTGGCCTGGCCGCCGACGATCCCGCCCTCGCGCGGCGACTGCGAGATCTGCCAGTTCTGGCAGAACGCGCACTGGAAGTTGCACCCCGGCGCCGCCACCGAGAGGCTCTGAGAACCGGGCAGGAAGTGAAAGAGCGGCTTCTTCTCAATCGGGTCGACGTTGACGGCCACCAGCGCCCCGTAGTTGAGCGACTTGAGCATGCCCGCCACGTTCTCGCGCACGCGGCAGATGCCGTACTTGCCCGCGGCGATCACGCAGCGGTGGCCGCACAGATTGCATCGCACCTTCTGCCCGTCCAGACGCTGCCACAACATGGCATCATGCTCGGCCACGCGATCTCCCAAACAGCGAAGCCTTCTTTCGGGGTGGCATGGCGACACCAGTTTCACCGGGGTCGCCATGTTCTCTCACGCCATGTCTTCCAAGCCCCATGGCGACCTGCATGAAACAACAACGCATGTCGCCATGCCACCCGACGTTTCGGCCGCCATGGCACCCGGCCAGATCATTCCCCCAGCATGCGGTGCCTGACGAACCAGCCCGCCAGCCAGCAGACCAAAGCCGCCACCGCCGCCGGCGGCCACAACTCGCGCCGCTGCTGCGAGGCGACGGGCTCGGGCAGCGGCGCCGCACGGGCGGCAGCGACGGGGTCGCCGGCCGCCTCGGCGCTAGCGTCCAGGCCCAGCAAGCACAGGGCCTGAAGCGCCCCCGCCTCGTCGCGATAGAATCCCGGCCACAGCAGCGGGCCTTGCTCGCCCCCCCCACCGGCGAGGGCTTTCCACCGCGCGTGGGGGACATCGATGCCACTAAGGCACGCGTAGGAACCGGGCCCTTGCCCCCCGCCGCCCAGCCATCGCGTCGCGTTGGCCATGAAGACCACGAATGCCGGCGTGGCGCCGAAGTTCGTGTTGGTCGGCTCCAGCGCGAAGGCCACGTACACACGCCGCGGCTGGGCGGGGTCTTGTGGTTCGTTTCGCACGATCAACGCACTGTTATTATATGAGGCCAGCGCCACGGCGCCGGCGGCGTCGGTGTCAGACCGCCACGGCGCGGCTCGCCGCACGGCCACGGCCGCCAGCGATACGCCCGCCATGACCGCCTCGCCGGCCGCCCAAGAACCTTTGTCTAAGGCGATGTTTTCCACCGCGCCGCCGGGTCGCCACAGCGGCGGCGGCTGGGGCGGCTCGATCACCAGGGCGGGCTTGCCCGGCGGTGGCGCCAGGCGATTGGCGATGACGATATCCGCCTGCGCGGCATCGGCGACCGGCTCGAGCGATTCGTCGACGCTGACATAGCGGCGGATCAGCGGCGAATCGTCGCCGACGATCGCCACGCGCACCCGCGCGCGGCTGCGCCGTGCAAGGTACGCCGACGCTCCAGGCCCCCGTAACGGACCGGCGGCCGCGGACACCACCGCCCGCACGCCCTCCCACTGCGGGCAGACGATGATGACCCCCTGGCGTGCCGACGGGGCCAGAGTCCTGCTGACGCCGGGCACGCTGTTGCCCTGGGCGTCGCTGATATCCAGCCGGACTGTCTGCGGCGCGGCGGTCTGGTTGCGCAGAGCGACGAAGACCTGGGCTGTTTTGCCGGCCAGAGGCTCCGCGGCGACGGCGTCGATGGTGACCGGCGGTAGGTGCGCGGGAATGCGGATGATCGTGGTTTGCGGCCCGGCCGCGTCGGGCGCCGCCGAGGCAGCCCCGAGCCGGTAGACGTGCTGCGCCGCGTCGTCGGCGGCGGGCAGTTGCACCTGGTCGGCGCGGACAGCCAGCAGCGGCGTTCGGTCGATCAGGGCTCGTGCCTGGGCGCGGTCCATCCACGCCGAGGCGCCGCCGAGAACTTCCGGCAGGACGACCTGCACGCGATCATGCTCGTCAAGGCGGTCGAGCACGGCCGCGGCAGCGCGGCGAAGCGAGTCCATCGCCGCGGCGCCGCCAAGTTCAGCGGTGGGCACAACGGCCATCGCCACGTGCCGCGCGGGCGTCTGGTCCTGATAGACCGGCCGGGCCATCGCCAGCACAGCCGCGGCGGCGCCGATCAGCAGCAGCACCCAGGCGGCGCCGACGCGACGGCGGGCGCGGGCGCCGCGATTGATCGAGCGTGCCGCCTCCTGCCACAGCGTCAGGGTTGGCGCGACGATCTGCCGCCGCGCCGGGCGCAGCAGCGCCCAGACCGCCGCGGCGGCCACCGCTACCAGCGCCACCAGCGATACAGGCCAGAGAAATGTCATGGGAGAAACCTAGAAGCGGTCCATGTGCGGTTCCTCAACGACCTTTCGCAGCATGAGGAACCGCTGTCCCTTGTAATACGTCATCAAGCCCGAGATCTTGAGGTAGACAGTGTTGCCCTTGTAGGCCGAGGCCATTTTCAGCTCCGCCCGCCGCAGCATGGCGCAGGGCAGCAGGCGCAGCGGCGGCTCGAGCAGGTTGTTGTCCGAGACGAACCGCACCTGAAGCCAGCGGGCCTTGCCGGCGGGCATGACCACGGCCAACCGGTCCACCACGTACGAACCGCGCTGCGATTCAAGGACGCGCTCCGTCGGCAGCGGGGGCACCGCCTCTTCGTTGGGTCGCGGCGTCGTGGGGCGAGGCTCTTCCACCACCGGTCGCACAATCACGTCTTTGCGAAGCTCGGCGATGATCTCCTCTGCCGAGACGCCCGGCAGCGCTTCGGGGATTCCCGCCTGCGACGCCGGACCCGTTGCCGGTCGCGAGACCGCCGCGCTGGCCGGCTGCGACTGAGCCGTCGCCGGGCTCGACGCGGAGGTTGCGGCCTGCGTGGCGGCGAAGTACGCCGGGCGACTGGCGGGGACGACCGCCGGTCGCGAGGCGGCGGTGGCGGTAGCCGGCTGCGAGGACGCCTCGCGGCGAGGGGGTCTCTTGCCCGCCAGCGACGCCTTGGTCAGCAGCAGGTACGAGCGGCCTTCGTAGAGGGAGAACTCGCCGCTGACGCGGAACAGCGCCTCGTCGCGACGGGCCATCTCGCGCTCCATCTCCTCCAGCACGCCGCAGGGCAGGGCCCAACTGGCCAGACCGGCCGGACGCAATTCGTCGTCCAGGAGTTCCACCAACACCCACCCGCTGGCGGGGTCGCGCCTCAGGCGGCACAGGCGGCTTTCGAGCATCTCGCCGTCAGCGGGGAGGCTGGAGCTAACGGCCCCGGCATGGCCAGCGTCCGCTACGCCGGTGGTGACCGGAACGGGCTTTTCTTCTTCGTCGTCGGCAACCACCACAGGCGCAGGGTCGACGGCGACGGGCAGCACGCGCTGGCGGTCGGGCCGTCCCGGACCCAGCCGGGGCCTGCTTGTCGACGCAGGCGCAGCGGCCAATGCAATACACGCAGCGGCCAGCACAGTAGCAAGCACAGCCGCAGCGGCCGCACGCCGACAAAGTTGTTCTGAAACCTTACTCATTGCAGGGCCCACCGGAGAAGATTGTACCCGCCCCACGCCCGCCGGTTCAAGGACGGGTCCGCGACGTGGCGCAGCCGCGCGTCATTTTGCGGCCCCAAACAGATCGCTCATGGCATCGAGGTCGCCGCAGAGCGTGACGAATGCGGCGCACCGCGGCCGGGCGGCGGCCATCAGGTCCACCACCGGTTGCCAGAAGGTTCCCATGCACGCCAGGGGTCGCCGCGGAAGGAGCTTCTTGCACATCTGCTCCCAGACGCAGGCCAGTTCGGCCAGCGTTCCGGTGGCTCCAGGCAGGACGACGTACCCGCACGTGCCCAGTTCAATGAGCTTGCCCAGGCGGTCAGCCAGCGAGGGCGTCACGATCGCGTGCTCGATGTACGCGTTGGGGCGGCTGGACCAGACCGAGCAGGTCACGCCGATGGTCGAACCTCCCGCCTCGCGGGCGCCGCGGGCCGAAGCTTCCATGGTGCCACCGTATCCGCCGTTGGCGACGGCGAAGCCCAACTCCGCCAGGCGCCGCCCGACGCCGAAGGCCTCGCGCCAAGCGTCGCTTCCGGCGGCGGGCTCGTTCGAGCCGAAGACGCACACGACCTTTTCCGGCACGGGCATGGCGCTACAACCCGCCCTGGCGGGTGTAGTTGAGCAGTCCGCCGGCGGCGAGGATCTTCCGCTGGCGCTGGGCCAGCGTCACGCGGCAGGCGATGTCGACGTTGCGCGTGCGGTTGTGGATCGTGATGCTCTCGCCCGAGGCGATGGCCTGCTCAAGTCCGCTGACGATAAGCTTGTCGGCGGCCTCGATCGCCTCGTACGCGCCATCGGCGGCGAAGGTCAGCGGCAAGATGCCGAAGTTGACCAGGTTGGCCTGGTGGATGCGCTCGATGCTCCTGGCGATGACGATCCGCACGCCCAGGTACATCGGGCACAGCGCCGCGTGCTCGCGCGACGAACCCTGGCCGTAGCTGGCGCCGGCGACGATGATCCCGCCGAAGTTGCGTTCCTTGGCCGCCAGCGCCCGCTGGGCGAAGGTCGGCTCGGGCGGCTTGTTGAAGCAGTTGAAAACGTATTTGGCGTACTCGGGCACGTTGGAGCGGTGCTTGAGCAGCGCCCCGGCGGGCATGATGTGGTCGGTGGTGATCTTGTCGCCGACCTTGATGAGCACGACGCTTTCCATCGCGTCGCGGGGCGGCTGGCCCGACGGCGGCTTGACGATCGTCGAGCCGCGCACGACTTCTACATTCGCCGCGTCGTCCGGCGCCGCCGGCGGCACGATCATGCCGTCGTCGATGGGCAGCGCCGCGGGCGCCTGCACTGCCGGCGTGACCGCGCCGGCGACCCGGGGCAGCTCGCGCGGGTCGGTCAGGCAACCGGTAATCGCCGCGGCGACGGCTGTCTCGGGCGAGACCAGGTACACTTCGTCGTTGGTCGTGCCGGTTCGGCCGGTGAAGTTTCGGTTGAACGTTCGGACGCTGACGGAGCCTTCGGCGGGGCTGAAGCCCAACCCGATGCAGGGTCCGCACGCCGATTCGAGGATACGCGCCCCCGCGGCGATCAGTGACGCCAGCGCCCCACTCTGGGCCAGCATCGTCAGCACCTGTCGGCTGCCCGGGGCGATCCCGAGCTCGACCATCGGGTGTACGGTGCGGCCCTTGAGCAGCGTCGCGGCCATCGTCAGGTCCTGAACGCTCGAATTGGTGCATGAGCCGATCAGCACCTGCCGCACGGGTTTACCCGCCAGGGCGGCGATGGGGATGATGTTGTCGGGGCTGGGCGAGCCTGCCGCCAGCGGTTCCAGCGCGGCCAGGTCGATCACGATGCCGCCGAAGCTGACCGGGGCGATGCCCGCGGAGTCGGCCTCGTCGACGGCCACTCCCGTGCAGAAGCGGCGAATGTTTTCGATGGTAGCCGCGTCGCGCTCCAGGTGCAGGTGCTTCTCGATGCGGTCGTACTTGGCGCCGTCATCGGCGGCCAGCGGGGTGTAATGTTCGCCGCGCCCCTGGGCGGCGAGGAACTGTCGCGTCAGGTCGTCGGAGGGAAAAACGCTGGTCGTCACGCCCAACTCGGCGCCCATATTGGTGCAGGTGGCCCGCGCGGGGACCGGCAGCGAGGCGACGCCCTCGCCGAAATACTCGACCACGCAGTTCACGTTGCCGCGCGTCGTCAGGATGCTCAGCAGGCGCAGGATGATGTCCTTGGCGGCGACCCAGGGCGGCAGCTTGCCCCGCAGTTCCACGCCGATCACGCGCGGGCACGGCGTGTAGAACGCCCCGCCGCCCATCGCCACGGCCACGTCCAGCCCGCCGGCGCCGATGGCGAGCATGCCCAGCCCCCCGCCTGTGGGCGTGTGGCTGTCGCTGCCCAGCAGCGTCTTGCCGGGGCGCCCGAACCGCTCGAGGTGTACCTGGTGGCAGATGCCGTTGCCCGGACGCGAAAAGTACGCCCCGACCTTGGCGGCGATCGACTGCAGGTACAGATGGTCGTTGTGGTTCTCGGGCCCGAACTGGGCCATGTTGTGATCGACGTAGCTGACCGCCAGCTCCGCTCGCACGCGGGGGATGTCCATCGCCTCAAGCAGCAGGAAGGCGGTCGTCCCGGTGGCGTCCTGGGTGAGCGTCTGGTCGATGCGCAGACCGATCTCGGCCCCGGCCGTCAACTTGCCGGTCACGAGATGGTCCTGGAGAATTTTTGCAGTCAGCGTCCTTGGCACGATCAACTCCTGTGTCCTTCAAGTTCCAGCATCCGCCGTTTGAGCGGTACGCCGCCGGCGGCGGAGAACCCGCCGCACGATCCATCGCTGCAGATCACGCGGTGGCACGGCACCACCAGCGGTACGGGATTGGCCGCCAGGGCCCCGGCGACGGCGCGGGCGGCATTGGGATTGCCCACGTGCCGGGCCAGAGCGGCATAGCTTTCGGTGCGTCCGTATCCGATGCTACGGCAGGCGTCGAGCACGGTTTGGCGAAATGCACCTGTGGCGAGCTGACAGGCGACCGGGGAGAAATCCACCGCCGCGCCGTCAAAGTAGGCCCCCGTCAGTTCGATGAGCGTCTTGAAAGGCCTGGCGTCCTCGCGCGCCTCGACGGTGCCGGCCAGCAGCGCGCGGCGCACCTTATCGGGCGTGTCGTGAGGCAGAATGATCCGCACGATGCCCGTGTGCGCCAGAGCCCCCATGGTTCCCCAGGGCGTGTTCCAGGTTGCATAGTACAGCGTCTGTGACATGCCGCGATTTTAGACGCCCACCGCGCCGCAGGCAAGGGCAGCGAACCGCGAACAAGACAGGACGAAGAATCGCAACGTTAGCGGCGGGGCTTGCCCCGCGCGGTTTCAGGATCGGGGAAACAACCGCGTCGAGCAAGCTCGACCGCTGACAAAACAAGACTGCAGACTATCTCGCCGATTCACGCTCGAACTGGGTGACCCAGCGCGTGATCTCGCGCAGGGCGGCACAGCCCTGTTCGGTCTGCTCAAGACCAACGAACTGGAAGCCCAGCAGCACGCCCTGGCCCAGCGGCTCCTCGTGTCGGAACTGGGCCTCGATGCCCACGCCGGCGGCGCCGAGTCCGAACAATAGATGCATGCCGACCGGTTCGCCCGATTCGAAGTATCCGGACACTTCCTTGCCACAGGCCACTTGGACGCCGCCGGCGCTGAGATTGTCGGCCCGGCCGGACCAGACCGGCGTGTCGCCGCTGCCGCTGGTGGGTTCGGACTCGACGCCGCCGGCCCAGAACGAGACTCGCACGATGCGGCCTTCGGGCACGCTCACGCGCGAGTACGCTCGGCGCTGGAGGCACTGGACGGCCACCGGCACAGTCAGCCGCAGCACGGGCACGTCCGAACCGCTTTCGTCAGGGCAGGAGCCCGCCCCGGCGATGGTGGTCATGAAGATGTGCTTGTGGTGCTTGTACTTGAAGTTGACGCCCACGCTCTGGGCCGACTGAAGGGCCGGGCACGGTCCGCTGTCGCTGCGGGGAATCTCGACCAGCAGGTATCCACTGTCGAGCCCGACGCAGCGGCTGTGCAGATTCTGCCAACTGCGGCCGTTATGCACGGTCACCGTCAGGGGAATGTGCCGTTCGACGGCGCCGGCAAGGGTCTGGCCGATCGCGCTACCGGTGAGACATTTCATGGCGGACATAATGCACCTGCTCCAGTCAATACATAACGATCCCATAGGCATGTCGGTTATCCAGGAGGCTCACTTGAACAAGGATGCTTTCATCTGTGGGTTAAGCTGTTGAACTGACCGCCCCGGCTACCGTATGATAAATAGCATGCTGGCTTTATCCTGCCGGCATATCGAGAGGCCAGCATGATCCAATGCAAAGACTGCGAGTTCTTCCTCCGCGACGAAAGCGGCCAGGTGCGGTTCACCTGCGACCCTTTTAACAACATCAAGGAAAGCGAGTGCCTGACCAAGTGGCAGTTGATCAAGATCAACCAGATGGTCGCCAGCTACCAGGCCACGCTCGACTACTACAGCAAGCTTGCCCCGATGCAGGAGAAGATGTTCAAGGTTGTCCAGCGCGAGATCGACGATCTCAGCGAGGCGGACAATTGGAAGACGCCGGAGGATGACGAAGAATCGCCCGCTGACGAAGATTCCGATTGGCATCCGACCCGCTAAACCCGTGCGTGCCTTCCCATGAAACGAGGGGTTAACTGTTCAGGAGAATGACTTTGACCGCTAAATTGCACCGTCTGACTGTACTGGCCGCCTTGGCACTGATTCTGGCTCTATGGCCCATCGCCGCGGCGCAGAACGCTCCCGCCCCGGCAGCGACCCAACCGGCCGCCACCGCCGCCGCAGCAGCGCCGAACGTCTCGTACGGCGGATTGCTTGATATCGCCGTCGCGGGCGATTTCGGAAAAGCCTACGCCGCCTTTCAACGCCTGCCCTCGGCCGGTCCAGACCGACAGGCGGCGCTGGCGCTGTTGGGAAGGCAGGTCGAGCGATCGACGGCCAACGCCCGCGAGCGCGAGGGCGAGCTCGACGACGCCGTCGCCCGCGTGAAGCAGGCGATGCTCGCACAGGAACACCAGGAACCGCTCAAGAAGAGCGGCCTCTTCGACCGCCTGCGCGACGCGGTGGGCAAGCTCGTGCTCGCTTACGGCGAGGTGGGCAACGGCGACGACCTGCCGCTGATCAACGCCGAGGCCGCCGCCCTGCGCCGCACCAAGACGCTCGAATCCCTGGACAAGCTCCCGCCGCTGATCGAGTCCGTCAAGGGCCTCGTCGCCGCCCAGAACGACCCCTACGCCGCATCGGTGCGCGAGATGATCGCCCGCACGGTGGCTCGCCTGCAGGACGTGCGCCAGGCATGGCAGGGGGCTGACTTGAAAACCCCCTCCGCCCGCGTCGACGCCAGCGGCGTGCTGTGGGAAAAGCAGACCGATCTGGCCCTGAGCATCACCGACATCCAGGGCATGGTCGTCCTGAAGCCCTGGCACATGGCCCTGGCGCAAGCTCGCCTGGCGCAGGAACTGGCCGGGCAGGATCATTCGTATAGCGAGCAGGACTGGTACAAGACGCTCATCGCCGCCACGCTCGCCCGGGCGGACAAGGCCGCCGCCGACGCCCGCTGGTTCGAGGCGCTGACGGCATACAGCGCGCTGGAGGAACTGGCCAAGGACCTCGACGCCCAGCGGGAGCAGTTCTACGCCGACAAGGCCAAGCTTGCCCGCCAGCACGTGCGCGTGCTGAGGCTATACGGCGACGCCGGGGAGCTGACCGCCGAGGAGGACGCCGTCCTCAACCCCGGCGCCACGACCCGCCCGGCCAGCGCCAAGGCCGAAGATTCGCAGACCTCCTGGCGCGACATGACCAGCGGGATCGACGCCAACATGGTCAAGCGTGCCATCGAGCGCCTCAACGATTCGTACGTCACGACGGTCGATTACCGCAAGGTCATCCAGGGCAGCCTGCAGGCCGTTCGGGTGCTGGCCACGACGCCCCAGGCGCAGAAGTCGTTTCCGTTGCTGAGCGAGGCGGCGCAGCGCGACAAGTTTGTTTCGGCGATCGACGCCCAGCTCAAGATCGCCCAGACGCGCGACAACCTCGACCAGCTCGACCTGACGCTCGCAATGGACAGCGTGCTGCGGGCGTCGGAGACTTCCGTGCGGATCCCCACCAGCGTGCTGGCGATGGAGTTCGCCGACGGGCTGCTGGACGAGTTGGACCGCTTCAGCTCGATGATCTGGCCGTATGACGTGTCGGACTTCCTCAAGCAGACCATGGGCGAGTTCTTCGGCGTGGGCGTGCAGATCACCAAGGAGCCCGGAGAGCCCCTGGAGGTGGTGACCCCCCTGCCCGATTCGCCGGGCTTCCGCGCCGGGCTCAAGGTCGGCGACAAAATTCTCAAAGTCGACGGTCGGGCGACCGAAGACCTCAGCGTCGATAAACTCGTTCGCATGATCACCGGCAAGAAGGGCAGCACGGTCGTGCTGACGATCACGCGGGCGGGCATGGTCAAGCCCATTGACGTGCCCATCGTTCGCGACGAAATCCACATCCGCACCGTCAAGGGATGGCGCATGGCCAACGACGGCAAGTGGGATTTCTGGCTCGACGAACCCAACAAGATCGGCTACATCCGTCTGACGCAGTTCACTGACACGTCGCACTCCGACATGCTCGAGGCGATCAAGGAACTGCGCGCCGGCGGGCTCAAATCGCTGATCCTGGACCTGCGGTTCGACCCCGGCGGACTGCTCAACGAGGCCACCAAGATCGTCGACGAGTTCGTCAGCAGCGGACGCATCGTCTCAACGCGCGGACGCCAGGTGCCCGAGAGCCCCCGCAACGCCCATCGCAGCGGGCAGTTCCTCAGCGGCGACCTGGTCGTGCTGATCAACGAGCAAAGCGCCTCGGCCTCCGAGATCGTCTCCGGCGCCCTCAAGGACCTTCGCCGGGCGACCATCGTCGGCCGCCGCAGCTACGGCAAAGGCAGCGTGCAGAACATCATCCCCCTGGAAGACAAGAAGGCCTTCCTCAAGCTCACCACGGCGTACTACTATCTTCCCTCAGGACGGCTGCTGCACCGCAAGAACGGCAGCACCGAGTGGGGCGTGGACCCGGATGTGGTTGTCGGCGTGACGCCTCGCCAGATGAAACGTTGGCAGGACATCCGCCGCAAGACAGACCTGCTGATGGACATCGATCCTGCCGCCCTCACCGACGCGCTCAAGAAACAGTACGAAGCCGACATCCAGCTCAATTCGGCCGTCACGCTCCTGCGCCTCAAAGCCCTGCGCGACGCCCTTCCGGGAAATAAAGCCATCGCCGACGTAAAGTAGGCCCCACGGCACGGGCGTCTCGCCCGAGAGTAGCACGGGCATCTTGCCCGTGAGTAGCATGGGCGTCCCGCCCATGCTCTTGCCGTGTGGCATGGGCGTCTCGCCCATGCTCCCGCTGTGTGGCATGGGCGTCTCGCCCATGCTCCCCGATCTCTGAGATCAGGGACACGCACAACGGAGTTGTGCGTGGCACCCTTCTCACCTGTGCTCTTGCTGCTTCCCCATGGCGACCCGCTTCGCGTGTTGCCATGCCACTCCTCTTCTTTTCTCTTTTGGTTCTTGTTTCTTGCTTCGTATTTGTCGTTTCGAATTTCGAATTTATTGTTTCACACCGCCACCGCTTTTCCGCTGGTGAAGGTGAAGGTCTTGCCTGAAGCATCGACGCTGACGTGTTCGCCGGGCTTGATCTTGCCTTCGAGGATGCGCGACGCCAGGGGATTCTCGATCTTCTGCTGAATCAGCCGCTTCAGCGGACGGGCGCCGAAACTGGGGTCGAAGCCCAGTTCGCCCAGCAGGTCCTTGGCGGCGGCCGTCAGCTCGATGGTGATGTTGCGGTCGGCCAGGCGGTCTTCGAGCAGGCGCACCTGGATGTCGACCACCGCCCGCAGGTTCTCCTTGCTCAGGGTGTGGAAAACGACCGTCTCGTCGATGCGGTTGAGAAACTCCGGGCGGAATCGCGCCCGCAGCGCCTCGTTCAGCCGCGCGTCGATCTCCCACTGCTCGGCGTGCTTGTCGGCCAGGTCCTGCACGACGGCCGAGGCGATGTTGCTGGTCATGACGATGATGGTGTTCTTGAAATCCACCGTCCGCCCGTGTCCGTCGGTCAGCCGCCCGTCGTCGAGCACCTGCAGCAGCACGTTGAAGACGTCGCTGTGGGCCTTCTCGATCTCGTCGAAGAGCACCACGCAATACGGTTTGCGGCGGACGGCTTCGGTCAAGCGGCCGCCCTCCTCATAGCCGACATATCCGGGCGGGGCGCCGATCAGGCGCGCCACCGAATGCTGCTCCATGAACTCGCTCATGTCGATGCGGACCATGGCGTCTTCGCTGTCGAAGAGATGCTCGGCCAGGGCCTTGCACAGTTCGGTCTTGCCCACGCCGGTAGGCCCCAT
The DNA here is from genome assembly GCA_039680605.1 of Planctomycetaceae bacterium. NCBI lineage: Bacteria > Pseudomonadati > Planctomycetota > Planctomycetia > Planctomycetales > Planctomycetaceae > Planctomycetaceae bacterium. The sequence goes on from JBDKTA010000025.1 coordinate 168,230, forward strand.
GAACAGGAAGCTGCCGATGGGCCGGCGCGGGTCGCCCAGGCCGGCGCGGTTTCGCCGCACGGCGTCGGCGACGGCGCGCAGGGCCTCGTCCTGCCCCACCACGCGCACGCGCAGGGCGTCTTCCATGTGCAGCAGGCGCTCGCGCTGCGACTCCATGAGCTTGGCGACGGGAATGCCTGTCCACTTGGCCACGACCTCGGCGATGTGCTCAGGGGTGACTTCCTCGCTGGTCAGTCCGCCGGCGGCCTGCAGGGCGGCGAGCTTCTCCTCGGCGTCCTTGACCTGCTTCTGCATGTCTCGCAGGTCGCCGTACTGGATTCGGGCGGCCCGCTCGAGTTCGCCGCTGCGCTGGGCCTGTTCAAGCTCGGTCTGCTTGGCCTCGATCTGTACCTTGAGGGTCTTGATGGCGTTGAGGGCGTCGCGCTCGTTCTGCCATCGGGCCTGGAGCTGCCCGAATTGCTCCTGCATTTGGGCCAACTGTCGCTCGAGTTCCTCAAGGCGCTGCTTGCTGGCCTCGTCGGTCTCCTTGCGCAGGGCCTCGCGCTCGATCTGCATCTGCATGATGCGGCGGCGCATCTCGTCCATCTCTGCCGGCATCGAATCGTTCTCGATGCGCAGGCGGCTGGCCGCTTCGTCAATCAGGTCGATCGCCTTGTCGGGCAGGAAGCGGTCGGAGATGTAGCGGTGGCTCATGACGGCCGCCGCCACCAGCGCCGCGTCCTGGATCCGCACACCATGGTGGGCGTCGTATCGGGCCTTGAGCCCGCGCAGGATGGCGATGGTGTCCTCGACCGAGGGCTCGTCGACGACCACCGGCTGAAACCGCCGTTCGAGGGCGGCGTCTTTCTCAACGTGCTTGCGGTACTCGTCGAGCGTGGTGGCGCCGATACAGCGCAGTTCGCCGCGGGCCAGTGCGGGCTTGATGAGGTTGCCCGCCGAGATGGCGCCCTCGGCCGCCCCCGCGCCGACGACCGTGTGCAGTTCGTCGATGAACAGGATGATCCGCCCGTCGGAGCCGGTGACTTCCTTCAGGACCGCTTTGAGGCGGTCTTCGAACTCGCCGCGATACTTCGCCCCGGCCAGCAGCGCCCCCATGTCGAGGGCGACGATGGTCTTTCCTTCGAGCACGCTGGGCACGTCGCCGTTGACGATGCGCTGGGCGAGCCCCTCGACGATGGCCGTCTTGCCCACGCCGGGCAGACCGATCAGCACGGGGTTGTTCTTGGTACGGCGCGTGAGCACCTGCATGCAGCGGCGGATCTCGTCGTCGCGCCCGATCACCGGGTCCAGCTTTCCGCTGCGGGCGATATCGCACAGGTCGCGCCCGTAGCGCTGCAGGGCCTGGTACTTGTCCTCGGGACTGGCGTCGGTGACGCGCTGGCTGCCGCGGATGTCCTTCATGGCCGCCAGGATCGACGCGCGATCGGCCCCGAGAGTCTTGAGCACGTCGCGCGCGGGCGAGGGTTCCTCGAACAGCGCCAGCAGCAGGTGCTCGACGGAGGTGTATTCATCTTTGAGACTCGCCGCTTCTCGCTGGGCGCGCGTGAGGACGGCGTTGGTGGCCGAGTCGATGCCCATCCCCGCGGCGCCGCTCTGGCTGGGCATGCGCTTGAGCTCACTGTCGACGATCGAGGCGACGCGGTCCTGCGGAATGCCGATCTTCTCCAGCAGCGGCCCGGTCAGCCCGCCCTCCTGCTCCAGCAGCGCCTTGAGCAGGTGCAGTGGCGTGATGTTGGCGTGCCCGGCCTCGGACGCGACGCCCTGGGCGCCCGCCAATGCTTCCTGTGCCTTAACCGTTAATTTGTCCAGTCGCATGAATGCACCCCTTCCTCATGAAGGGTATGCAAACTGCGTACCGGATGCAAATGCCAGCCGCCAGGGCCCTGCCTCAGTCATGGGAAAAGTCGCGGCAGAGGCACCAAGTATTTATCAAAGCCGTTGTCTGGCTTTGATGAATACTTGCGCTGGGCGGGGGTACATGGCCCCAAATGAAGAAGTAATTCACACAACGAATTACTTCTTCATTTAGTGCCTCCGCCGCGACTTTTCCCACCCTGGCGTCCTGCCAATTCCACCGCGCCCACCGGCGGCGTTGCCATTACGGCAGTCGCCGCCGACCGCCCGTGAGCCCACTCAGGGATGGATGTCCCGAGTCATGCTCTCCACCTGGCGAACGCGCGTGGTGGCCGACGACCAGTCGGCACAGGCCGCCTTCGCCATGATGGTGTAGCCAAAGCCCACCAGGGCAGCCGCAAGAATCAACGCCGCCACGATCCGCTTGAAGCAAATACTAAACACGTTGTTCCCTCCTCCGGGGCTCGGGGCCCCATAGGGTTTCGCTCCGAAGGGAACATACGATTCATGCGCCTCACGCGGCAACAGGGTCCGCCGCAACCGGCAAGAAATGTGCTCGGCAGATGATGCAAGCTTCGGGCTTCGGGCTCCAGACCTCGGACTTCGGACTTCCGGCGCAAGCGCCCGAGGCCCGAGGCCTGAAGACCGAAGCCTTCTTTCTCAGCGTTTATTGTGTACTTCGTGGTAGCGCGTGATGGTCTTGCCGTAGATATTCCAGTATGACGTGTAGTATTTCTGCTGGTGCTTGGCCGCCTCGGCGGGCGACTCGTATCCCGGCTCGACGCCGCAGATCCGAACAACGGCCCACTTGGCCTGCTGCTGAACCAGCGGGTCTTTGTCGCTGAGGGAATCGACCAGCTCGGGAACCTTTTTGCAGGCGTAAACTTGCCCCAAGGCGGTAGCGGCCGCAGCCCGAACCTGCGGCGCCGGGTCGTTTTTGAGCAAGTCCGCCAGTTCGTCGATGTGCTTTCGCCGCGTCACGATCGGCAGGGTCAGCACCGCCACCTCGCGCACCTTCCAGTCCGGGGCCTGGGTCGCCTCGTGCAGCGGTTTGGCCGCCTCGGGGCCGCCCACCTGACTGATGGCCCACAACGCGCGGCGCGCCTTTTCGGGCGGCGCTGACTTGACGATCTCTGCCAGGGCGGGAATATTGGCCGATTCACGAAGGGAGTCTATCTCGTCGCCACTGCCGCCGCCGGCGAAAATGAACACGAGCACCCCTGCCACGATCACCGCCGCCAGCAACAGCCAGAACCTCCGCTGGGCGATCAACTCAGAAACCCCCCAGCGTAGTTCAATCATGATACAACCAATCCCAATCGGGGTTAATCATGTCGCAACGGCCACAGCGCCGCCGCATATGAATAGTATCGTCCCAACGGCCGTCGGCAAACACTTTTCTCTTCACTCGAAGGACTTGTCTTGCTGCTCGTGATAGCGTCTTACTGTTTTGCCATAAACCCTCCAGTGTGATTCATAGTACTTTTTTTCCTGAGCACGACGGTCGGTGCCCTCAAAGCCTGCCTCAACGCCACAGATCCTGATCGTCGCGCGACGAGCCGCTGCATACACAGCCTCCTCCCTGTCGTCGAGAGACTCCAGAAGCACCGGAACGGCCCCGCAGGCATAAGACTGCCCCAGCGCAGTCGCGGCGGCCGCTCGTACCCGCGGCGACGGGTCTTTCTTAAGCATGTCGGCGATCGCTTGCCAGTGCTTGCGGCGCGCCGGGAGGAAATCCCTCTCGGCGGCGGGAACGCGGTTGTCAGCGGGGCGGCGCGGGGATACAATGCTCCGACTTGCGATTGCAGGAGAGGTGACAGAGCGGCTGATCGTGCTGGTTTCGAAAACCAGTGTGCCCGCGAGGGCACCGCGGGTTCGAATCCCGCCCTCTCCGGTTGAATGTAGGGCGTGAGGCCTTTACGGGTCTTCACGCCCTACTGTCGTATCTCCAGGCGCGGGGCGTTGGGGTTGGTCTTGGGCTCGTAGGCGCCGGCCTGATATTCCTTCGTCGTCAGCGGATAGCGAGTCCAGTTGCCGCCCAGACCGCTGGCCGAAAGACGCAGACCGCAGTTGGGCGCCCCGGACAGCCACGCCTTGACGATCTCCGTCACGTCGACGGCGACAGGTCCGGCCTTGCGGTCGTCGGCGACTGCTTCGCCCCCCGCGACGATCGGCGTCTCGTACGGTTTGGCCGCATCGAGGGGTTGAGCCAGGCGGCTGACGACCAGCGGACTGCCGGCAAATGGGGCCAGGCCGGTTTCGTTCAGGTGCAGGTACAGCACGGCCGAGTGCAGCGGCTTGGAGCGGTCGATCTTCGACAGGTCGAACTGCAGGAATCCTCGGATGAAGTGATGATGCTGCGTGCCGACGGAGGTGGCCAGTCGACCTATGCAGCGATCGGCCGGGCGGAAGTTCGATGCGTCGGCGATGCGGCAGTGGCTCGCGGCCAGCGTGGTGATCGTCGCGCCGGCCGCGGCGGCGGGCACGGGCGGAATGTTGGGCATCTTCGGTCGATCGAGCGCGGCCAGCGGGTCCGGGTTTCGCGGGACGGACATGGTCTTTTCGCCGATGGCCTTGAGCTGGGCGAGGAACTTGGGATTGATCAGCCCGGTTCGCATCGGCGGGGTGTCCCAGGTGGTGACGCCGCCGTTGGCGGCGATGGCGGCGGTCATGGCGGCGGCCTCGGCGTCGGAGAAGCGCGGGTAGTTGTCGCCTCGCGTCTCGACCTCTTTCCAGTTCGTACACCACGACAGCGCCAGGTGCGAGAGCATGTGCCACTGCACGCCTTCGATGAAGCGCCCATAGCATTTGCCCTCGCGCGCGGGGCGCGTGTTGCCCGCGGCGAAGTCCTCGTATGGGCTGTTGCGCTGCTGGCGTTTGGGCCCGGCGAAGGCGAGGATCGCGTCGGGGTTGCCCGCGCGGGCGGCCGCGGCGATGGCCTTCTGGCGGTCCTCCTGGAACATCGAATTGTTATCGAGCCACCAGCCGCTGACCTTATTGCCGTACCGCAGCGACAGCTCCCGGATGACCTTCTCGCTGCGTTGCCAGCCGTCGCCGCCCATACCGGTGGGATAGTACAGCATCAGGCGGATGTTCTTTTTCGCCAGCGAATCGGCCAGCCGCGGGATCAGGTCCACGGCGGGGAGCTTGCCCCCCTCATCCTGCGCGTTGGGGCACAGCGGGAACCCATAATGCGTAGCCGTGATGACGAGATACCCCGCCTTGACATCGGCGAGTTGCTGGGCAAGCCCGTCGGTGTCGAACTCCCGCAGCGTCTTGTTCCAAAGTTCGCGATCTTCGATCTTGAGCCAGGTGGCAACAAAATGATACATGACGCCCCATCGCGCCTCATGGAACCAGTCGGTGCGATGTTTCGCCGGCAGATCGGCCGCCGCACAAATCGGTGTGATCGCCAGGATGACTGCGGCAAGAAAAACCTTTTTGTTCGTCATATTCGTTCCTTCATTGGGTGCCATGGCGATCTTTGTGGCATGGGCGTCTCGCCCATGCTCTTGCTTTGTGGCATGGGCGTCTCGCCCATGCTCCCCGACCCTGAGGTCAGGGACACGCCCAACGGCGTTGTGCGGGGCACCCATTACTTCATCGTCAGCTTGATCAGGCGTCCGTCGGCCGGGCGCAGGGTCAGCTTCACTTCTCGCTGGAACTTCCTGGCCTCTTCACCGGCGGCGGGGACGAGTTCGGCGCTCTGAACGGATGGGCCGAACGTCAGGCTCACCTCGCGGGGCTTGAGGGCATCCTCGCCCTTGAGAATCGCCGTCCGCGCGTCGATGAGCATCACGTAGTGCGGGGTGTTGGCGCCGCTCTTGAAGTCGGCCTCCTTCACCAGCACGCCGGCCATCAGGGCTTCGTCCATCTTCTCGATGAGCTTGCCCTCGCCGGCGATCAAGGCGCTCTTGATGATCTTGGCCTTGGTGTTGCCCGGTGCGTCGGGCTGGGAGTGGAACACGCCGATGCTGCGGTGCCCCAGCACGCGCGGGCCGATCACGTCGGCGACAAGCTTATTGACGTCGCGTGCGGCCGCATAGCTCGACCCGTTCGTCTGCCAGATCTCGCGGGCGGTCGAATAGCCGAAGTACACCACACCCTGGGCGCCGTAGGCAATCGGCGCCAGCACCATGAAGCGGATCTCCGACGCCCCGTGCAGGCTGCCTTGTGACTCGCCCTGGCCTTTAGAAATTGTGGCCGCCGGGAGCATCGGCCAGAACGCCATGTTGGCTTCGTTGGCCATCCGCCGCCCCGCCTCCATCCAGTCGCAGTAGTCGTTTCGCTTGTCGTGCGGCCAACCCTTGTTGTCGTAGCCGAACCCGTCGTGCTTCATGCGCCCGAAGGTCTCCAGGCTCAGGATCGCCACGCCGGCCTTGGCCTGGCCCGTCAGGTCGCTGCAATGGGCAATCCACGGGAAGTGCCCGCTCTTGAGGTCGTCGACGGCCTTGGCCTCGGCCGCCAGGCGCGAGGGCATGGCCTTGCCGTACTTGGCGCCGACCTGGTAGCCGACGACCGTCTCGCTGGCGGCGTACTTCTTTGCCGCGTCGGCCACGCTCGAACCCTGCTCGATCGGGTGCGTGCGTTTGGTGCCATGCACGTCACGTTCCTTGAGCGTGTCGGAGACCATAAGGCTGACGATCTGCTTGACCTTGGTCTTCTCGTAGAACGGCAGCATGTAGCCGGTCTCGATGGCGATGTTGAAGTTGGCGGCCTCAAGATTCTTTGCATAATCGAGCGTGTAGTCGGTGCCGGGATAATTGTGGAAGCAGAACGCCGCGATGCCGAAGGCCTTGAACTTGTAAGGCTTCATGCACTCCAGCGGTTGATTGAGTTCCTCCTCCGCCGCCCAGGCCGGAGCGGTCACAGCCAAAATCAGGGCACAGGTCCACATCAACTTCTTCATGACATTCCTTTCGATTGTGCAGCCGGTAGTGTAACCCTTTCCGGGATGGCATGGCGCCGCTTTCCCATCGCCATGCTGGGACGCTTGACAGCCCCGCCGCGCACAGTACGATGATTGCGTGCCAATTGTCCCTTGCCGTCGGGGAAAGGATAGCCCATGAGCGACCAGCCCAATCTTGCGTCACTGGCGCAGGTTCTGGAAGACCTCCGCCAGATGCGGCAGAGGCTCTACGACCTGGAGCGACAGGTGCTGTCGATCCGCGCCCAGGCGATGGCCGCGCCCGAAGAGGCGGCTGCACAGTTCAAGCCCCCCGCTCCCGCTGCGCCGCTTCCGCCGCCGATCCTGCCTGCGGCGGTGCAGACCGCGCCCCAGCCGCCTCAGCCGCCCCAGGTGCCTGCGACCGCGGATGTCTTTCCGCCCCTGCCGGCGCCCGCCGAGCCTGCGCCGGAAGCTCCCGTCCCGCCCGTGCTCGCGCCTGCGATCGCGCCGGCCAGCGATTTTCCGCCGCGTCCCCGCGTCACGCTCGAGCAGCGTATCGGCACGCGATGGATGCTCATGGTCGGAATCGCCGTGCTGCTGGTGGGCGGGTTCCTGTTCTATCGCTACGCCATCGAGCACAAATGGATCAACCCCCTCTCGCGGTGCATCATGGGCGTGATCTGGGGACTGGCCATGATCGTCCTGGCCGAATGGACACTGCGAAAGCAGATGCGATACTTTGCCGCCGCCGTCTTTGGGGGCGGGATCGTCTGGCTTTATACAACGTTTTACGTGGCCTCGCCCAGCGGTCTGTTCGCAGAGTTTCGCCTGATCGGGACGGAGGCGGCCTTCGCGGCGATGTGCGGCGTAACGGCCCTGGGGATGGTCCTGTCCCTTCGAAGCAACATGGTGACGACTGCCTTGATCTCGCTGATCGGCGCCATCGTCACGCCGATCCTGCTCAGCACGGGCGTCGACCGGCAACTGGCGCTGATGACGTACCTGATCGTCATCAACGCCGGTTTCCTGGCGTTGGCGCTGTACAAGCGGTGGCCGTGGCTGGCGCCGATCGCGCTGGCCGGCACGGTTGCCCTGGTAACCGGTTGGACCGCGAAGTTCTACGACGGCGGGCAACTTGCCAGCCAGTCGGTCCTGGCGTGGGTGCTGGCGGCTGAGTTCGCGGCGTTCCTGGTGGTCGCGGCCTTGCGCGACCGGGCGGATTCGTCGCTCCTGAACGTCCTGCTGCCGCTGGTCTGCGCGATCATGCTGGTCAATCTCTGGGCGCTGTGCGGCCAGGCGGCGTCGGTACACTGGTTCGCCATCGGGACGCTGGCGGTGCTGGGCGGGGCAATGGCGTGGGCGCGGTGGCGCGAAGTGCCGGAACTTGCCCCGACGGCGGTGATTATTCTGGGCATCTCATATTGGCTGTGGGCGATGTGGCACCCTCAAGCCGGCATCGCGAGCCTGTGCGTCTATGGATGGCTGATCGTGCTGGCGGCGCTGGCAGAGTCGCTGCTGCAGCGCGAGGGCGTCTCGCCGACAGTGATAATGGCCTCCGGGACCATCACCGTCCTGGGGTGGCTGATGCTCGCCGGCCAAAGCAGCGATCTTGGCCCGAGCCTGCTGGCAATGCAGTTGCTCGCCCTCGACGCGGTGATGCTGACGCTCTGCCGCGCGCGGCGATGGCATGGCGCCACGCTGGCCCCGCTGGGCTGGACCGTCGTGGCCGTCACGGCGGGCGCAGCGATGCTGCACTGGCCGATGTGGCACACCATTACCTGGATGTGGGTCTTCATGGGCCTGTTCGTTCTGGAGAGCGTGCTCGAACGCTCCAGCGTGCGAGGCCTCGTCAACCCGGCGAAGTTCGCCGTCGCCGGCGCGGCGATGGCCGCGGGACTGGTGGCTCTGGACTCGGGGCTGACCGACGCAATATTCCTTGGCCATGTGCTGGCTTTGGCCGTGGTAGTGATGGCCCTGTGCTGGGTGCTGAAGATGCATGCCTTGCGCCTGGGAGTGCTGGGCTGGACGGCCGCAGCGATGGGCCTGTACTGGTTGGACCAACATGTCGGTGTTGCCCCACCCGTTGAAACGACGGCGAGTCTCAACGTGCTCTGGTCGACGTTCATCTGGATCCTCTTTGCGATGTTCATCGCCGACGTGCTGCTGAGGGCGGCCCTGAAGCGTTGCGGCGACGAGGCCATTGAGTGCCTGCAGTCGCTGGCGGCGATGGCACTGATGTTCACCTTCACGTACCTGCTGATCGAGGGTCAGTACCACGCTTGGATGGGCCTGTACGCCGCCGGCCTGACGGCGTTCTGCGCAGCCCTGACGATAATGCTGCGCCGGCTCTGGAACAGCGCCCTGATGGGCCAGGTCTTCCTGGCGCAGGCGCTGGTGCTGGCGGCGCTGGCGATTCCCATCCAGTTCGACGGCTCGCTGGTGACGGTCGGCTGGGCGGCCGAGGCCCTGGTCGCGATGGTCCTGGCCAGCCGCCTGAGAGTGTCCATGATCATGCTGATGTCGCTGGCGGTGCTGGCGCTGGCCGTGATCCACTATGCGGCGCTGGACTTCGTCGGCGATGGCGACCTCAACACAGTCCTGTTCAGCGTGACCACGACGCCCCTTTCGCTACGGCTGTTGCTGGGGGTGGGCCTGGCGGGGGTTATCTTCGGCTGCTCCGCCCTGTTGGGGCGCGAGGTGCGCCCCGGCGACAGCGGCAGCGCAGCGGCGCTGGCATTGACGCTTGCGGTTACAGGCGTAATTCTCTTCGACATCGTGACGGCCTTGACGATCCCGGTGCTCTCGGCCACCTGCTGGTGGCTCGCCCTGGCAGCGGCTTTGACGGCGCTGGCGGTCTGGAAGAATTACCAGCGACTGGCTGTGATCGGGGCGCTGGCACTGGCCGCTGTCGCCGCGAAATGGGCCTGCTGCGATACTCTCGCTCGACGCCTGAGCGAAGGGGCCGATGTGGGCGGCATGTTCCTGCTCAATACGCAGTTGCTGCTGGGCCTGGCAACCGCGGCCGCCGTCGCGCTGCTGTGGCACATCCGCAGGCGAGACTGGTCGTGGCTGGGCGCTGTGGTGACGGCCGCAAACCTGCTGGGGGCCTTGCTGGTGGCGTGGGCGGGCTGCTTCGAGGTGGACCGCTGGCTCGCGGCCGGCGGCGGCACAGAGTTCCTCTGGTCACAGGAGATCATGGGCTGGTCGCTGTGGCTGGCGGCGTGGTCGACGATGCTGATCGTGCTGGGCTTTGCCTTCAAGCGGGCCGAGGTGCGCTATCTCGCGCTGGGAATGCTGCTGCTGGCGGTGGTCACGATCCTGGTCCGCATCCTCAAAGACGCCGACACGATCTGGCAGATCCTGAGCTTCATGGGCATGGGCATCCTGCTGGTAGCCGGAGCGTGGATCTACTCGATCAAGTTCCGCCACGCACAGCTACAGGAAGCGGAGAGAAATTAGCCGCTGAGGTCGCCGAGGACGCTGAGGAAGAAGTGTAAGGGAATTGAGGAAGAGATTGCATGCCAATCTCCGCGTCCCGCGGGCCGGAGGCCTACGACACGCGCAGCGGGTCGCCATGTACCGCCAATCCTTGTCGCCCGCGAAAGCGGTACGGGCTACGCCACAATTCCACTTCCTTGCTCTTTGTTGTACTTTTCACAGCGGTTTCGCGGGAACCTGCCCCATCCGCTCTCTCGCACCCAGAATATGCGACACAGAGACGCAGAGAAAACACAGAAAAGCAACAGTATTAAGGAAGTCTTAAGAAGCCTTTCCCGTCATTGTTTTCTCTGCGTCTCTGTGTCGCAAGGTCTTTGTCACCCGAAAGCGGTACTGGCTATACCACAATTCCATTTCCTTGCACTTTGTTGTACTTTTCACAGCACTTTCGCGGGAAGTGCAATCCGCCCTCCCTCATAGCGGCAGGAAATCAGCGGTCCCATAATCACAAACCATTATGATTACATAACTTATGGAAGTGACGGCGGCCGCAGTGTCATAACTGCAATGGTGTAAGCGTATTATGCACTTTTTACCCCTTGAGGCAATCTTCGAATCCTGCCCATCCGGGACCTCGCCAGCCGCATGAACCTGGAGGCCCTGCCATGCGTGACAGCGGATGCAGCCACGGCCGCAGCCGTGGTCGAACAGCTCTTGCGCCTCTACGACCCTCCGCTGGTCTTTAAGTCCGACAACGGCAGCGCCTTCATCGTCGAGTCGTTCAAGCAGTTGTTGGAATCCTGGAATGTAGTTCACCTCTTGTCGCCGCCGTGCCTGCCCCGATATAATGGCGCCGCTGAGGCTGGGGTTGGATGCCTGAAGATCCACACATGAGGCCGCTGCGCATGGCAGAAGCGGGCAATAGACTATGGAGTGCGGCAGCCGTAGCTGCCGCTTTGGAAGTTTCTCAAACCCCGCAGCCCCAACTCCCCCAGTGCCCGCCCTGCAGCAGAGAGACTGTCCCTGTCCGACGTAGCCTTGGCGAAGTCGGATGGTACGGAGGAGGCGAATTACTCCACCAATGAAATCCCCTTTACGTCGCAAACTTACATAGAGGCCACACATTCAAGAGACAGAACCTTCTGGGAGTCGTTCGCTCGTATTCTGAATTAGCAGTCTTTCCTCCGGCACAACGTATCACTGACACAGACTTGCTAGAGAGTAGATGCTTTGCCAATTATCTTCTGGGATAGGAGACCAAGAGTTGAAGATACAACATCTGGCATATGTCGCACTGTGTCTTGTTCTTGCGACAGCACTCTACCTATATGTTAGATATATCCGGGATCCGATGACTGAGGATGTGACGAATAATGTCCAAGGAGGCGTGACGCAAGAGTATATACTGACGCGTGGTGTTTTCATCATCAAAAGGAATTCGGATATTCGTCTTTTAGTGGGCGTTGGAGATGAAGATACTCCAAAGACCGTAGAAGAGTACCTTGCACATCCGGGCAAGTTTCCTTTGGTTGCAGAGATTCTCCCGGTTGGCACACGAATTAGATTTGTACGCCTTGTACGAACGCGGGTGCGCTGGGGCGGAGAGATCTACCAGCTATCAATCAAGATTTGTTCCGGTTCACGTGCAGGAGATACGCTGGAGGCAGCCGGTGCTTCCCAGTTTCTTCTTCCTTATGTGAATAGCAGAACTGGCAAACTGGAGTGGGTACCTTCTACGAGCATAGTAGTACGATAACAAGGAGAACACGCGTGGCCAAGCGGGTCTTCTTCCGGCAGGGATAGGAACATAGGGCCCAGGAACAGCCAACCGCCTCGCAGAGGCGGCAGGTTGTCGGCTTTGGCAGGGCTTTAGAAACCTTCCGCCTCTGCGAGGCGGGGAAATATGATGCGATTCTTCCGGAGGCTCACGCCTCCGGCTAAATTCTGGAGCCTCTTCGAGGCTCAAATATTTTGCCTCAGTGATCTCTGTGCCTCTGTGGTCAGTTTTCACTGATCACTAAAAGCTGAGAGCTGAGAGCTACTCCTTCTTCGCCGTGCCCAGGGCCTTGGCGATGGCTTTGAGCGGGACCATGCACGGGTCGGCGATGAGGCCGGTTTCTTTGCTGAAGGCCACGTCCCAGGTCACCACGCCGCCCTTATCGACGATGCTCTTGGTGAGTTGGGCGGCCGCCTCGGGAGAGAACCGCGAGGCCTCGCGCTGCTTGCACGCCCCGCCCCAGTTGTGGGCCATGTGCGTCAGGATGTGCCACTGGGCCCCGCTGACCCACCGCCCGCCGCACATGCCGACAGACGGAACATGCTGATTGCCTGCCGTGAAGTCGTCGTACGGCGTGTTGCGGCGCGGGCCGTGACCGGGGCTGAAGCCGATGATCGCGTCGGGGTTGCCGCTGCGGGCGGCCGCGGCGATCAGCTTCTGCGCCTCGGCGATGCCGGTATTGTTGTCGAACCACCACCCGCTGACGCGCGTCCCGTAACGCTTGGAAAGTTCCTCGACCGTGGCGGCGGCCCCCTTGTAGCTCTCGGGCGGATTGATGCCCATGCCCGTGGGATAATACAGCATCAGCCGAACCCCGTGCTTGGGCAGCTCGTCGCCGAGGTCCATGATCAGGTCGCGCGTGGGGTACTTGCCGTCGCGGAAGGCCTTGGTCGGGGCCAGTTGCAGCCCCATGTGCCGCGTGGTGATCTGGAACCACCCGGCGCCGAGCCCTTCAAGCTGGTTGGCCAGGCCTTTGACGTCGAAGTCGTTGACGGCCTTGTCCCACTTCTCTTCCGAGCCGAACTTTCCGAACAGCGCCTGGGAATAGTGGAACATGACGCCGAACTTGCCCTTGTGCATCCAGTCGGTCTTGTGGGGCTTGGCTTCCTCCGCCGGCGCGGCCGGGGCAACGCCACACGTGGCGGCGATCAGCAAGGCGCAAACGACAGCGGTCGAACATAGCATCAGGATCAGTTGTGTCTTTTTCATGGGCAGTTTCCTTGCATAGGACGAACAACATAGGACCTATGGGACGGATGGGACCTATGTTGTCCGCACTTCGAACTTCGAACTCCGAACTTCGAACTATTTCTTCTGGTAAATCACCAGTCGCGGTCCGTTGGGATGGTCTTTGGCCTCATAGGGTTCGCTGTCGAAGGCGTGCCAGGTCATCGAGAACCGTTGCCAGGCGGCGCCCAGATCGGCGGTGGACATTCGGAATCCGCCGTTGGTGGCCCCGCCGAGCCAGGCCTTGACGATCTCCGTCACGTCCACTTCCAGCATGCCCTCCTTGACCAGGTACTGCATCTGCTGGCCTTCGCGGGCGTAGTTGGCCAGATACCAGCGATAGTCGCGGTCGGGGATCTCGTTGAGAAAGCGGGTGATGCTCAGTTGGTTTCGCTCGCTGGTGGGGTTGCCGACGGCTTGGCCCTTGAAGTACAGGTACAGCCGAGCCTGAAGGAGCGGTTTGCTCTTGTCAACCTTGGACAGGTCGAACAGCAGTTGCGAGCGGACGAAGTGCATGTGCGTCTGCCCGCAGCCGATGAGGACGCCCAGGCTGTCCTGGCGCTCGGGGAACCAGTCCATCTTGGCACTGATGGCCCGCGCTCGGGTGTGTACCAGTGTGGTGGCGGCCGCATTCTCCGGCGGCGGTCCCAGCACCGGGTTGTTGGGCAGTTTGTCCTCGACGAGCTTGACCTCGCGTTTGGCCTCGGTGGCGTTCTTGCCCGCCGCGGCCAGGCAGGGAATGTCGCCCTCGCCAATCAGCCCTTTGGGCGTGAGATAGGTGCGCCAACTGATCACGCCGCCGGGGATCACGATCTTGCTGGTGATCTCGGCCACCTTGTAGGGCTCATAGCCGCCGGCTTTCCACTTGTCGCTGCGGCGGTAGCCCAGGAATGCCAGCGTATGCCATTGCAGCCCCTGGACGATGCGCGACTCGCACTCGAGTCCGCCGGCGTTCATCTCCTGGCCGTTGGTAAAGTCTTCGATGGGCGACTTTCGCGAGTGCGGCGTGCCGCCCGACAGCGTCAGCAGTGCGTCGGGGTTGCCCGACCGCGCCGCGGCCGCCAGCGACTTGGCCAGCTCCTCCGTCACGTCCTGGTTCTCGATCCACCAGGCGGCAACCTTCTTGCCGTAGCGCTTGGAGGCTTCGGCGATGGTCTTGACGTCCGCCTCGTTTCCACAGGGCATCTGCAGGATCAGATAGATCTTATTGGCCGCCAGTTCGTCGGCCAGTTCGGCGACCACGTCGCGCGAGGGGAAGGGCTTGCCGTTGCGCATCTCGGGCGCCAGGGGCAGGGCGCCGGGGCGGCGACCGGCAAAAATGACGTACCCGGCCTTGAGGTCCACCAGTTGCTTGACGAGCCCCTTGACGTCGAAGTCCTTGACGGCCGCTTCCCAGGCGGCGGCGTCATTGGCGGCTTTGTCGGTGTTGTACAGCGCCGAGACGCCCCAGCGGGCGTTGAAGAGCCACTCGGTTTTCGCCGCAGCCGCCGCGGCGGCGCCGCCGGCGGTGATGCCCTTGGCCGCCGGCGTGTCGCGTTTGCATCCCCGGGCCGCTTCGCCGATGGCCTTGAGGCACGCCAGCACGTCCTCTCGGATGAGACCGTTCATCTCCCACGAACAGTCCCAGGTAATCACGCCGCCGCCGTTGACGTGCTGGACGGTGATCGAGGCGGCCTTAGCCGGCGACATGCCCTGGCGCGGAGCGCCGTGGTCCTTGTCGTTGCCGCCCCAGTTCTTGCCGATCAGCGTCAGCGTGTGCCACTGCAACCCCTGGATGAACCGCTCGGTGCAGCTCACGGTGCCGGCCGAGGCGTTGTTGCCTGCGGTGTAGTCCTCGAATGGGCTGTTGCGCTGGTTGCCCTTGGGCGGGCTGAAGGCGATCAGGGCGTCGGGGTTTCCGCTGCGGGCGGCCTCGGCCAGGGCCTTCTGGCGGGTCTCGTCGCCGCAGTTGTTGTCGAGCCACCATCCGCTGACCTTCTTGCCGTACCGCTTGGACAGCTCGGCGATGATCTCGATGTTCTTGGCCACGCCGTCGGCATCGCCCATGAACGTGGGGTAGTACAGCATCAGGCGCATGCCGTTCTTGGTCAACTCGTCCGACAGCTCGGGCACCAGGTCGCGAGTGGGGAACTTGCCGTCGTCGAGCAGTTTGTGCGGGCACAGACCGTTGCCGTAATGGGCGGCCGTGATCAGCAGATAGCCCGCCCCGACGTCCTTGAGCTGCTTGACGAGGCCCTTGACGTCGAAACCGTTGACGCACTTGTTCCAGTCTTCCTTGGTCTGGAGCTTTCCGGAGCGCTGGCCTGAGGAAAAGTGATACATCACGCCCCAGCGGGCATTGTAAAGCCAGTCGGTTTTGTGAGCAGGGGCTTCCTGGGCCAGCACGGGCGAGGCGGCAAAGGCCGCCACGATGGCAACAGCAGTCAGACGGAGCATGGAGATCCCTTTCGTTAGCCATGAGAACAGGCATGAAATGTAACCCCGCCCCAGGCCCCGAGGCGCGGCAACTTTGCCGATTCTTCTTTTTGTGCGCTGCTTTTATCGGGCGGCGTGGCTAACATGGCCCGGAACAGTCCACGATCCGGCGGCGTTCGCCGGCGACGTCTTTAAAGGAAGAATCCCATGAGCATGCGATTGATGGTTGCGGCCGCGTGTGTTGCTTCTCTGCTGTCGACGGTAGCCCGCGGGCAGGACGACAAGAAGTTCCCCGGCATGTGGGCCACCGCCAAAGTCGGCACGATGGTCAAGTACAAGATGATGGGCGGGATGACCAGCACGCATGAGGTGATCAAGGCCGACGAGGCGACCGTGACCATCCGCACGACGACGACCATGCCCAATGTTCCCGAGGGGACGATGCCGGCCCAGGAGCGCGTCGAACCGCGATTCTACAAGACCGACCCGATGACGGCCGATAAGCCCGCCAACGTCAAGGTCACCAAGAAGGACAACCAGACCCTCGAGGTCGCCGGACAGAAGCTCAACTGCGAAGTGTACGAGACGGAAATGGCCATGGAAGGCAAGACGATCAAGAGCATCGCCTACATCTGCCGCGACGTGCCCGGCGGCATGGTCAAGACCGAATCCGACGCCATGGGCGAAATGCAGGTGATGATGGAGCTGGTGGAGTTCAAGAAATAGAGCCCGCCTTCGGCGGGAAACGACAAACCACAAACAACAAGCTTCAAACAAAAAGATAAACTACAAGAAGCAAAGAAGCCCCTGGGCAAAAACCTGGGGGCTTTTCTTTTCCCTCGGCACGCGCCGCTTGCGGCTTGGCAGTTTCTTGCCCACCGACCAACTGCCAAGCCGCAAGCGGCCCAAGAGGCGCTGCACTATTTTCATTTTTCTCTTGGCTTTTTGAGGCTTGTTTGGGATTTGTGTTTTGTCGTTTGTGTTTTCTCCCTCCCAGGAGCGCTGCGTGAATACCAAACCAAACATCCTTTTCATCCTCTCCGACCAGCACAACGCCAAGTACCTCGGGGCGGCCGGCCACCCGCACGTGCTGACGCCCAACCTCGACCGGATGGCCGCCCGCGGCGTGAGATTCGACGCCGCCGTCGCGCAGAACACCATTTGCACGCCCAGCCGCGTCTGCCAGCTCTCCGGGCAGTACTGCCACAACCACGGCTATTACGCCCTGCTGGGCCCGCGACCGGCGGGGCTGCCCACCGTGCTGGGGCACTTCCGCAAGAGCGGCTACCACACGGCCTTCGTCGGCAAGAGCCACGGACCGGAGTACTGGATCGAGGACGACTGCGACGAGTTCCACGACACCACCGATTGCGCCATCGGCGGGCGCAGCAAGGAGTTCCTGACGTACCTCAAGGGCCGCGGCGTGGATATCACCGCCGACTTCAAGCCCGACGCCGACAATGCCCCCTCGGTAATTGAATACGAAGACAGCGAGGAGGGCTGGGGCTCGCGAAAGACCATCGACATCATCAAACGAGCCGCCGCCGGGGACAAACCGTTCTTCATGGCCTTCTGGCCGCCCAAGCCGCACGGGCCCTACACGCCCGCCAAACGCTTCTGGGACCTCTACGACCGCTCGAAGCTCACCCTGCCGCCCAATGCCAACTACGACCTGGCCGCGGCGGGCAAGAGCCCGCTGATGCAGAGCGTGACCAACTGGGTTCGCGACAAGTCCGCCGACTACGACGGCGACCGCTGGAACAAGCTCCAGGGATACCTGGGCAACGTCTCGCAGATCGACCAGTGCGTCGGCGACGTGCTGGCGTTCCTGGACGAAAGCGGTCTGGCCGAGAACACCATCGTCGTCTACTGCGCCGACCACGGCGACTACGGCTGCGAGCACGGACCCAACGAGAAGGTGCCCGGCATCTGCACCGACGCGGTGACGCGCGTACCGATGATCTGGCAGTGGCCGGGCCATCTCAAGGCCGCCCACCTGGCCAAGGACGTGGTCGAGACAGTGGACATCGTCCCCACGCTGTGCAGCCTGGCCGGCGTGGCGCCGCTGCAGACCGCCGACGGGCGCGACATCTCGGCGATGCTCGCCGGGGAGGCCGGCGACCCCGAGCGCCTGGGCGTGACGGAGTATCCGCTGAGCAAGTCCGTCCGCAAAGGGCAGTGGCGGTTGGTGTACTATCCGCACGGATATTTCGCAGACACGAAGATGCAGGTTCTGCATCCGGAGAACAACGCCCCCGATGCGCGGGCGCTGGAGGGTCTGTCGACCGACCGCACGTTCGCCTTCGGCGAGCTGTACGACCTCAAGAACGATCCGTGGGAGATGAAGAATCTGTACTTCGACCCGGCGTATCAGCACATCGTGCAGCAGCTCCAGCGCGAGCTGATGGACTGGCTGATGTACACCACGCGCCCCGTGACGATGCAGAGCCCCACCGACATCGCCGGCGACCAGGTCACCCGCCGCTACACCCTGCCGATCAACGCCGACGGTAAGCTCCCCTACCCCCAGTTCCGCCTGGGCCTGGGCGGCCCGCATCTGTAGTAGTGGTGAGTGGTGAGTGGTGAGTGCTGAGTTGTGGGCCGGGTGCCATGGCGGCCGTTGTTCAGCCGCCATGCTCGCGAAGATGTGATCAGCGGCGACATTCGCCGGCGCGGTTTCCGGCGTGCGGTTTATGGGAGAGGTCGAATGAACGTTGCCGACCGGGACTTGGCGGCGCCTGTGCGGGTGACCTTGCGCGACGGGCGCGAGATGACGATACGGCTGCTGGCCGGCGGCGACGGCTCGGCGATAGCCGAGTTCTACGCGTCAATCCCGGTGGAGGATAACCGCTACTACATCGGTCCCTCGGGGACGACGCCCGAGAACGCGCGCCTTCGGGCCGCGGCGGCTGACAACGAGTTTGAGGTGGCGCTGGTGCTCGACGGCGGCGACGGGACGATCGACGGCGAGGCGTGGTATCGCTGGGAAGGGCCCGACGCGGCGAAAAGCCTGTTCGGCATCTGCCTCAGTCGCCGGTGCCAGAACAGCGGCGCAGGGCGGGCGATCATGACGCGGCTGCTCGAAGTCGCCGGCCGCCACGGACCGGCAATCATGACCCTGACGGTGCAGAAAGAGAACGTCCGCGCCGTGGCGCTGTATACCCGACTGGGCTTTCAGATCATCCGCGAGCAGATGCGCCCGGCGCGGCCGGACTGCCCGCCCCTGCCCGAATATTACATGGAACTCCAGGCCCGCGGCGCTCGGGCGGACGCCCCACCATGCTGACGATAGGAACGGCTGTCAGAGACTTTACGCCCAGCCGCCCGGCGATGCTGTGGGGGCAGATGCACGTGCGCGTCGCCCACGCGGCGATGGACCCGCTGACGCTCACGGCGATGGCCATCGAAGGCGATGGCGCCTGCGCGATCGTCATCGCCTGCGATCTGGTGATGGTCACCGCTGAACTCATCGCGGCTGTGCGCTGCCGCCTGGGGCGCCAGTTGCCGCAGGTGCCGCCCGAGGCGGTGCTGATGGCCGCCACGCATACGCACACGTCGCTGGTCTTCGAGCAAGGGCACTACGCCCACGGCGGCGGCGACGTGATGACCGCTGCGGAGTGCCTGGAGTTGCTGGTCGATCGCGCCGCCGAGGCGGCTGTCGAGGCCTGGCAGTCGCGCCGGCCGCGATGCGTCGCGTCGGCGTTCGGGCACGCGGTGGTCGGGCACAACCGCCGGGCGGTCTACGCCGACGGCTCTGCCGTCATGTACGGCCCGACCAACCGCCCGGACTTCGTCGGCCTGGAGGGCTGCGAAGACCACGGCCTGGACATGCTGTTTGTGCGGGAGCCTCAAGGCCCACTGGCGGCCGTCGTGTTGACCCTCCCGTGCCCGTCGCAGGTGGACGAGCAATTGAGCGTCTACTCCGCCGACTTCTGGCACGACATCCGCCTGGAGCTTCGACGCCGCCTGGGGGCGGTGACGGTGCTGGGTCTGTGCGGGGCCGGCGGCGACCAATCGCCGCATTTGCTGCTGGGCGAACCCCAGGAGGAACAGATGCTCCGCCGCCGGGGCGTCTCACAGAGGCAGGAGATCGCCCTTCGGGTGGCCGACGCGGTCGACCGCGCCCTCGCCTGCACGCCCGAGGCCGCCGACGCGCCCTTCGCCCGCCTGACCCGCCGCGTTGAGCTGACAAGCTTCCCCATCAGCCGAGAACATCGCGATTGGGCCGCCGCGGCCTACCAGCACTGCCGCCAGGAAAACCAGGACCTCTCGTCGTGGTGGCCCAGCCGCCAGCGCAAGACCGTCGAAGCCTTCGACCGGGGGTTGCCCTGGCCGCCGCGTTCGGTCGAGCTCCACGCCCTGCGGATCGCCCGGACGGCGATCGTCAGCAATCCCTTCGAGCTGTACCTGGACTACGCCTTTCAAATCAAGGCCCGCAGCCCCGCCGGGCAAACCGCGGTGGTGCAGTTGGCCGGAGGCGGCGAGATGTATCTGCCCACCGAGCGGGCTGTCCGAGCCGGCGGATATGGCGCCATCCCCGCTGTCTGCCACGTCGGCCCCGAAGGCGGCCGCCAACTCGTTCAAGCCTCTCTGGACATGCTGGGCGAATTGTTCAGCCGGTAGAGCGGACTTCGCCTGCATATAATCCCTCTGCCGGGACCAGGTCCATCTGTCGAGACCACGGGGCACAACTAACTCTTCTAAGGAGCATCGTCTGATGAAACGGGCAGGCCGGATATCCGCGTATGCTGTCTTGCTGCTGATGATCGGTTCGAGCGTCGGTTGCAGCGGCAACAACAACATGATGACCTTCAAGAACGGGCGGTTGGTGAAGAACGACGAAGTGGGCGAGGCGCTGGAGTATCACACCTCCGTTCCGGCGGATCTGCCGCGCGGCGGGGTGTTCCGCGACAGCGCGGGCCTGCCCGACCGGCTCAGCGACGAGGATGTCTGGAACGGGTACTCCAATTCACATCGGCGCGGATGGACGCTGTGCATGAAGGAGATCGCTAAAGGCGCCTCGCCGCAGAAGGACCTTCAGCCGCCCTTCGCGGTGCCGGGGTATGACTACGAAGTCCGCGGCCATACCGACGGCTTCCGCGACTGCCTGACGGTCGTCCGAGCGGCCATCATCCGCTACGGCCACACGCCCGTCCTGGCGAAAGTGAAAGCGACCGTCGCCAACGGCAAGAGCTGATGGCGCGGTGTTATCTACGTAGGCGCGCCACTTGATGGAGTGCGCATCTTGGTTTGTTAGCGGTCGAGCTTGTTCGACGCGGTTGTTTCCCCGATTCTGCGGAAGACACCAGGTCAGCAGCGACCGGACGATCCGCGGCAAACGCGCGGAGCAAGCTCAGCCGCTAACGATCGCGCGTGCATTTTAATGGAGCCTCCACGTCGACTGCGGTTTGTTGTCCAGCGGCAGATTATACGTCAGGCTGTAGGTCTTCGTGGCGGCGTCGTAGTCCGTCTGCCAGAAGTCGTCGCCATGCACGATTTGGTCGAGCTTGAGCTCTTTGCCGCCGACGACCTCATAGAGGCCAATGCCGTCGATGGACTTGATGCCTTCGAAGCGGATCGGCACGTAGCCGACGCCGCCCTTGATGCTCACTTCAACCGTCGGCCCATCCGCATGGATGATGACCGGGTAGCGGTGCAGGACCTTCCCCCCGCGGGCGGTGACGGCCAGATCGTTGCCGGCGGCTTCGCGGTAGGTCGTCTTCCAGGATGTCCCGCTGGCGGCCAGGTGCTTGCGGAACGATTCGTTTGGGCCGTAATAGTCTTCCTCAACCCTCGGCAGGGTGATCCACTCGACGGCCATCTCGACGGTATCGCCGGTGCGGAAGGTTGCGACATCTTTGGGCGGCACAAGGATCAGGTCGATATTCAGCCCTTCGGCCGTCGCCCGGTTCACCAGCAGCGTGATGGTGGGAGCTGCGTGCTCCTTGCCGCCAAACGTGGCCTTGTACGAGCGGATGATCAGCGCCCGCGCGCCGGTGGGCAAGCCGCTCGGGGAGACGTTGGCGTCGGGGAAGGCGACCCACCAGGGTCCCTTGCCGCCCAGTGTGACGCGGTCGGCGATCACGTCGCGCGGCTTGAGCGTTGCCGGCGGCTTGTGCTCGGCGATCAGCCCCTTCTCGTTGCCGTAAGCGATCGTCGGCGTCGTGTAGCCCACCACGCCGCCTCCCATCCTGAACAGCCACGAGCCCTCGACCTTCGCCTCGCGGCCGAAGGTGTACTTGAGGTTGTGGAAGGTCCGGGCGTAGTCATCGGTCCGCAGCGTGTGAACCTGCGCCTGAAAAGCCACGTCACGGCCAGGTCCGTACTGGCCGGCATATCGCACATCCGACAGGCACGGGCCGTGCGCGACGTACGCGGTCTTGAGGTCGCCAAAGGCCAGCCTCTTGCCGGCCGCATCTGCCAGCCCCAGCCAATCGCCGCCCCACTGCGCGTCGCTCCAGCCCCACTTCTTTCCGTCGCGGCCGCGGCGGACCATCAGCGTGCGAACGTCGGCGATGACCGTGCGGAGGTTGGTCATGTCCATGTCGAGGCAGAAGGTCTCGCCCCAGCAGCCGATGGCGAGCTGATCCCATCGGCCGTAGCCTCCCCAGCCGATGAGGCTGAGCTGCGCGTGGCTGGCGGAGGGCACGTTGCCGTAGAACCCGTAAACGAGGCGGAGGATGTATTCTGTCCGGCCTGGAGGCGCGGGCAGCATGGCGTAGGCCATCAGGTACGTGCCCTGGTGCCAATTCTTGCTGAGCTGAACGGGGATGCCCGTCGGGCGGCCGGCCGCGTCGCAGAGCATGGGCACCAGACCGGTGGGACTGGCGACGTCGTGGCATTCCAGGAGGAACGGCACGTCTGCCCTGGCCGTGCCGCGGTTGTCGATGGCGAGGCGGAACTCGTCATATTCACGGATGTCGGCGTAGCTGCCACGGAAAGCTCGCTTGAGCTTGGGGACGAAGGCGACGAAACAGTCTTTGCTGGGCTCGAACTTCGCGGGGAACTTCTGGTCGGTCCCTGAGGATACCGCCAGCGAGAGTTCGCCTGCCGCCGCCCGGGGCCCGGCACGGAACGTGGCTGTGACGGACTTTTCCTCTCCGGCCTTCCACTGGCCGTTCATCGCCTGTTCCGCAATGCAGTCGATGCCCTCGCCCCGGATCCCCACGCGGAGCTTGGCGTGGCCCCACTGCGGCGCCGGCTTGGCGTTCTTGTCGGCAGGGGCACTTGCCGCACGTGCGGACTTGCCGTCCTTCTTATGCGGCGCGAGCCTGGCTGTCAGCGTCAGCGAGTCCGGCCAGGCCACCAGTTCCAGCGTCGCATCGCAGAGCAGCCGTTCTCCGGCGACGCCCTCGAGTTCCAGGTCCGGAAAGTCGTATCGCTGTACGAATCGCCCGGACTCCCACATGCGGGCCGCCCCGCTGGTGCCGGCGGCGCGAAACGTCCTGCCACCCATCTGCAACTCGACAATCACATCCGCGGCCGGCAGGCGATGCAGATCAGCCGTGTCTTCCCGCGCCGCCTCGGCGTAGCCGTGCGCGGGCTTGCTCACGCGCGCGAAGCCGGCCTTGCCGAAGTCGGACGGATCCACTGTGAACTCGTACCGGCTGGTCGCCACCGCAAAGACCGAGCGCGCCGTTGGCGGCGTGAAATGCCAAGGCAGCTTTAAGTCGGAGCGGTTCCTGGGCCAGTCCTCCCACCGCGGATACACAAACGGCGAGCCCTTTGGCGACCGCATCCACGCAAAGTCGGCCTGCACCTTCGGCCAGCCGTTGAGCCAGAGGGAGAAGGAATAATCGCCAGGAGGCGCGATCGCCGCGCTTGTGGCGGCGGCCTTGACCAAAGGCGCGACCACGGACTGCAGCGCTATGAGATACTTGCCCTCCGCATCGCCCTTGGTTGGGGCGACATAGCCCCCTTCGCCGAACTCGTTCCAGGCATAGATCAGAACGAGGCGCTCCGCCGTCGTCTGCTCCGGATGCTTGTCCATCCAACGAATGGCTCCGCGAAGGAAGTCCGCAAACTGCTCCGGCGTGCGGTCCGGGTAATACCAACCCGCCGGCTGGTTGTATAGCCCCGTCGGTCCTTCCCACGGCCGCTTGTCCCAGCCGGCCGTCACGATCGGGATGTATGGCTGCTCCGCCCTGCCCTTCCACTGCGCCTGGTTTGCCGCCACCAGTTCCGAATATTTGTGCGCCACCGATCCAGAGGCCCCGCCGGGAGCCACGTTGTAGTGGGTGCGGTGGGTAAAGCCGATATCCGACGATCCGCCGCCGCAGCCGGCGATGGCCAGCCCCGCAAGCCCCGCCTTGCGGGCCGTGTCCTGCATGACGGCCAGAGCCTCCTGGTCGACTCCGGCAGGCTCGAACAGAATGACCAGCGGCCTACCGCCAACGGTCAGGTACTGCTTGTGCTTCAAGTAAGGCATCCATGCCTCGACCGCCGCCTTCCAGTTCTCCGCTGCCTTGATCTCGTAGCCTGGATGATTGGCCACCAGCAGACAGAATTTCATCCGGTGGTTATTCCTGGCTTTCACGAACAGATCAAGGCTCGTGTGCTTGGGGTCTTCCTTGATCGCCTTCTTGTTGATCGCCAGAGCGTTGTCATGCCAGTACCAGCAGAACGAGAAGAACCCCAGACCGTGATCCGCGGCCAGAGTGATCTGGCGCTCCATGACCTCCATCGAATCGTTCCGCCAGCCCCACACCGGCTCGCGCTGCGGGAACTCCTCGACCATTCGGCGGCTCAGGTGGGTAGGCGCATTTTTCGCCCAAGGCTCTTTCGGATTCCCGGCGTGTTCGCTCTTGCCGGACCATCCATCAAAGTAGTACGCCCCGATCATCGGCTTGGGGTTGGGCTTCGCGCTGGCGGACTCTTCGCCGGAGGCTCCCAGTGACAAAATGGACAGTGCTCCAATGAGAGCCGCCAGCCTCGCGCCCGTTCTGCACACACGCATCTTGCACACCTCTCGCTGACTAATGTGCCGCATTGTCCGGACCGACCATCGCGATCACTATAGGATAAAAGGGGTCAGAGGATAAAAGGGGTCAGGTACCAATGGCCCTAAGTTAAGCTTTTTCGAGGGCCCAATGGCACAATAAATAAAGGCCTGCCTTGTCGATGAGATGGGTGGTAACAGTCCATTACTCGTAGGCAAGGAGGCCTGCAATGTATGCTATCGTCACCCCTCGCGATCCGCACCAGCATTTCCGACATTCTGTTCAACTGGCCGCCGTTGAGACCGTGCTACCCGACAAGGACGTCCATGCCCTCTGCCGCCGCCTGGGCTACGCCTGGCGCAACCGATTGCTCCCACCGGCGGCGCTGATCCGCTCCATGGTCTACCGCAGCCTCAGCCGTGATCTACCTTTTTCTATGCCTTGTTCTGCCTTTCGTGGTCGGCCGCGGGGGCGGAGGGTGCTTTCCAGGCCCCACTCCGCGGCCATCCGCTTTACCCACGGCTCGCGGCCGAAGGGCACGCCCCGCTCGACGGACCGCTGCAGGGCCGCCAGTTCCTTGTCCGTGTGCGGGCGGTTTACCCACTCGATCCAGTCTTCCGGCAGGCCGCCCGGCGGCGCCGTCAGCGGCACGATGGCCTCCTTCGCCCCCAGCCGCGCGTGGGCGCTGCACCAGGGCCAGGCCTCGGCCCGCGTCGCCAGGCCGGCCTTGAGGGCGTTTCGTTCCACGTACCGCAGCACCGACAGCACGGCGTCGCCGCCTTCCAGCACGCCCATCGCCCGCAGCGCCGCCGGCGGCCGCGTCTGCTCGATCAGGAAACTCTTGAACCGCCCCTGGTAGATGTGCCCGCTCCCGGCCGTGCCGTGTCGGGCATGCACGCGCTGCGTGTGCGTGAGCGTCAGCCAGCGAATGAAGGCCGAGAGATCGCCATCCTCGCGCGGCCAGAGCACCAGGTGCCAGTGATTGGGCATGATGCAG